>CAZQNB010000001.1:0-93242 GCA_964594545.1 uncultured bacterium
CCGAACGGCTGCGGAAAAACCACGCTCCTCAAAGCCATTGCAGGAATGATTCCATTGGACGAAGGCTCTATCCGATCGGCGCCCACTGCGAAAATCGCCTTCCTTGACCAGGAAGTCGAGCTTCTTCCTATGGATCAAACGCTTCTTCAATACTTCGAAAGCCGGTTCCATATTGACGAAGAAACTTTAAGGCGCGAACTGCATAAAGCAGCTTTAGGCGGAGCTGAGCTCATAAGGCGATCGTTTTCCACGTTGAGCACAGGACAAAGAAAGCGGATGGCGCTCCTTGCCCTGGTGCTGGAAAAACCCAATGTTCTCTTATTAGACGAACCGACAAACCACCTGGACTTCATTACTTTGGAAGCCTTTGAAAAAGCGCTTCTTGAATTCGAAGGGGCTATCCTAGCCGTATCGCATGATGCGACTTTTATTGAAAAAATCGCTACGCAGGAGTGGACTCTTGGAAATGGATAGTTTTCGTTAATTATTATCTTTAAAAAATTCTTCGTTGACCCTCACGTTACGTCATTCCTTATTATGGGGCCATCCTTTAAAATCAAAGGGATATTGAAGGAGAAAGCCGATGGTTTACACAGTTGCGAAGTTAGCAAAAATTTCAGGCGTCAGCATCCGGACGCTCCACTGGTATGATGAGATAGGGCTCTTGAAGCCAGCCTACCATGGAGCCAATGGCTACAGATACTATGGGGAAGAGCAGCTGCTTGCACTGCAGCAGATCTTATTCTTCAGAGAGCTTGGATTCGAGCTGAAGCAAATAGAATCGATCCTGAAAAGAAACGATTTCGACAGGATGGCAGCTCTAAGTTCGCATCGCAAAGTTCTGCAGAAGAATGTGGAACGGACGAAAAAGCTGATCAAGACCATCGACAAAACAATCGAACACTTAAAAGGAACCAAAAAAATGAAAGACCATGAAATCTACCTTGGATTCAGCAAGGAAGGACAAGATGAATATCAGAAATATCTGATCAATCGATTCGGAGACAAAATCAAAGATTCCATCAAAGAATCCAATGAAAATGTCAAAAAAATGAGCAAAGAAGATTTTGAAAAAACCAAAAAGGATTGGGCGCATATTTTGGATGACCTTGCAAAGCAATGGAAGAACAGCGCTGCGGCGGGCTCAGCAGAAGTCCAGAAGATCATCCGCAGGCATTATGAATGGTTGAAAAAATACTGGACTCCCGACCGCGAATCGTATGCCGGGATGGGGGAAGGGTATGCCGGATTCGAATGGAAGGATGTATTCAAGCAATATGATCCGGAACACCCCCAGTTCGCTTTGTTTTTTGCCGAGGCGATCAAAGTCTTTGCAAAAAAAGAATTGTCGTAATTCTCTGGCAGCCGGCCTCTTCCGGCTGCTTTTTTCAAATCCTCTTGACCCTAACGCATACGTCATTCCTTATTATGGAGCCATCCTTTAAAATCAAAGGGATATTGAAGGAGAAAGTCGATGGCTTACACAGTAAAAAAATTGAGCGAGATCTCAGGAGTAACGGTCCGCACTCTTCATTTCTATGAAGAGGCCGGCCTTTTAAAACCGGCTTATTACGGCTCGAATGGCTACAGATACTATGAAGAAAAAGAGCTTCTGCAGCTGCAGCAGATTTTATTCTTCAAAGAACTCGGACTTACGCTGAAACAGATCCGCAAGGTTCTCGGCAAAAACGATTTCGATCAAATTGCAGCCCTGCATTCCCATAGGAAAGCTTTAAGCTGCGAATGGGAGAAGATTGGCCGGCTGCTGAAAACCGTCGACAAGACAATAAAACACTTAACAGGAAAAAAGAAGATGAAAGACAAAGAAATGTTCGATGGTTTCAATATCGGATTAGTCAAGCTGAAAGAAGGCCAGCCTTATTCTGAAGCTGAAAAAATAGTCGTCCAAAGCGTAAAGAATCCCACCAAAAACGCCGAAGACGTCGAGAAGCGAGGCAAAGCATATTACGATAACATCGTCAAGACGGCTCATGCTCTCTTTAAAGAACTGGCTCATTGCATCGAAAAAGAATTGGATCCTGCCGATGGAGAAGTGCAAAAGATCATCAAAAAGCACCATGCTTTCGCAGAACAAACCCATTCCGCAACACAGGAAGTGTACAAAGCGATGGCTCAATTGTATGCAGAGCATCCTGAATTCAGAAAACAGCTGGATCCCTTTCATCCAGAATTAGCTGTCTTTATGGCGGAAGCGATGAAGATATTCGCTGATCGAGAGTTGTCCTAATTAAAGATCCTCCCTCCAAAATGAGGGAGGATTTTTATTTTTTAACGCATTCGAATAAAACGACAGAGTCAGCATCGCTTGCTTCGATCATACTATGAGGCTCTGCCTGCCATTTTGCGATCGTTTCCAATCCATGGCGCTGCAATAGGCTTTCCATCTCAGCAGGCTCATAATATCTTACTCGATAATCTTCGACTTCTGTCTTGGAAATCCCATTCGCTTCCCATAATTCATAACGGAAAAGACCTTCATCCACTCGAGAAACAGGATCAAAGCGCGACAGCACATGCATCACAATTTTCGAGCCATCGGGCCTGCTGACCCATCTTCCTTTCCAAATTCCCTGCGGTTCGCGGACAGATTTTAAAGTCTCGATTTCGAATACAAATTTCCCTCCGGAATTTAATCGCTCAACGATGAATGCCAAAGCTTTATCAACCTGCTCTTGAGTAATCAGATGCCCGAATGAACCGCTTGGTATAAAAATTAAATTATACATCCCTGGAAGCGAGAAAGTTTCAAATGTATCTTCTGAAAGTTCGGCTGTTAATTTACGATCAGCGCATTTTTTACGGCAAACTTCAAGCATGTGGGAAGAAGAATCAAAGCCTGCTACGGCATACCCTTGCTCTAAAAGCGGAATAAGAAACCTGCCTGTGCCGCACATAGGCTCGAGGATTCTTCCTTCAGCTTCTTTTGCATAATTTAAGTAGCATTTAAGGGCGTCTGGTGGAGGGGCCGGTTTATCTAATTCATAGTATTCAGTGCAAAGGCTTTTATATGCAGCCGACTCTTTATTCATTTTCCATCCTTTAAATCAGTAATCTAAATTATTTTGTTTTAATCCATTCTCTTATATCAGTCTTTGCAATTCTCTTGATATTCATGAAGGAGATCGAAGATTGCGGAAGTAATCAGCTGCGTTTTCAGATTCTTGAACAGCAGCTCTTGCTCTCGCAAACATGTCTCTTTCATATTGTTCTATCAATCCAGGCCACTCAATAGGATTTAGCGTACTTGCCAGCAACGCCGATAGCAATCTCGCATCTTCAAGCACATTATTTCCGCCTAACCCTTTGTCTGGGAACATAGCATGAGCTGAATCTCCTAAAAGAGTCGTCTTTCCAGTTGGAGCCATCGGAAAGCGACCTAAATCAGAAAATTGCGTGGTACGCAGAAACCAAGGAGCCATGATTGCTTCTGCCTGTGTCTCGCATACCAGCTTCTTCAAATTCTCATGCCAAGGCTCATTAGCCATCAGCTGTTGGCAGTGAGCTAATATCCGCATGCGGCATTCCAATCCCTGATCAAACTGATACCATGGAGCATTTCTATCTTTTCTTTCTTCAGACAGCACCCAGAAAACAGTAGGGCTTCTATCAGCTCTTTCTGAAAAACAGACTCCCATGTAGCGAGAATTCGGTCCAAGGAAACGAACCAGCCCTCCTTTATTAAGAGGGAGCAGCATATCCCACTCTGGAGTACGATCAATTTGTCCTCCTAGAATGACGCGGTTGCTATCAACTACCTTCGGAATCGATCCCAAACTATTTCCATATACCGAAGATAAGAGCTCTCTCACAGAGGATCCTCCTCCATCGCACCCAACAAGCAAATCTCCAATAGCATGCGATCCATCTTCGAAATGAGCGATCACTCGGCCGCCATTGTCTTCAAACATGGAAAGGCGCTTGTTCCATTTTATGTCGACTCCTTCTTGCAAAAGACTTCTCAACTCTGTGCGGAGAAACTGCACAGCAGCATCCTGCCCTTGCGGGACGCTGAAAAAAGGCTCCATTTTTTCATTTGCGCAAGTGAATCCATCTCCCACATCAGCAACTTTAGCCTTGGATAAACGGCTTATTTTTTCTGGCGTCAACAGTTCAGATAAAGCCTGCATTCCAAGTGATCGAATTGAAATCCTGTACCCTTGGGGTCTGCTGGAAGGGCTTTCGTCTCTTTCAAAAACTGTCGCATTAAAACCAGCTTTAGCAAGACCTTGGGCTAAAGCCAATCCGCCAAGCCCAGCCCCAATGATTAATATTTTGTTCCGCATTTCATTCATCTTATTTCCTCATTCAGCCATTGAATCTCTGATTCAAGGAGAGCCATTCCGTACCTCAATGCTTTGAGTCTGACCGCTTTCTGGGAAGAATCGGCTATGCCTTCCAATCTCTCTTCGATCTTCTGGTATTCCTTATGGATCCCTTCGATTTTATCCAATCTTTCCTGGAACAGCCGGAACATCTCTTGCCGATCCGTTACAAAAAAGAGCTTAAGAAGAAATTCATTGCGAGGAGTTTCCGTCCCGGTCGGACTTTCAAGCCAAATCTTGAATTCCTCACGGCCTTCCTCGGTAATCGAAAAAACCTCTTTCTTTTTCTTGCCTACATAGACGGTCTTAGAGAGCACTTTTCCTTCCCTAGTTAGAACTTTCAGCATTGGATAGATCGTAGAATCAGATTCGCGCCAGAAATATACTGTCGACCTTCCCATCAACGATTTGATCTCGTACCCGCTAGTCGGTCCCCCAAGAAGAACGCCCAAAATCGCATATCTTGTTTTGTTGATTATTCCCATAAAATACCTAGTTACTGGGTATAATGCCAGAAGAGGGATTTCCATGCCACGCAAATCAATTTTTGATCGGATTTAATAATAACCTATTGACTCTACCCCGGTATAACACATATTATACGTCTCGATTTGTCCTCGGAATTCCAAAGGAGACTGTTAAATGAACGACGCGAAAATGGATTGGCTGGCGTATGCAAAGACTGCTTCAGCTTTAGACGGAAAAGCCTATGCAGCCGACGAAAATGGACGTTCCTTCATCCTTGAGTGGAAGAGATCCGATATTCTTTCGCCGAACCTGGCGGCCTTTAAAAAAGATCTTTCGGAACTTGCAGCGGAAAAGCTGTCTGAAAGCGAGCTCGCGTTTTTAAAAGCGAATCCTGAAGCTGCTGCCAGCGAATTATTTCTCAGAGCCTGCAAACCATTGCTGGAAAATGGCATCCAGAATACGGATTGGCATGCAGTTCAAGAGGCGATCAAGGCATCCGTAAAGCAATTCTACCTTGCCGACCTATCCAAATTCGGACCTGACATGATTAAGCCTCTATTAAACGACATCTATTTTTGCGCAACATTCAGAAATCCGGATGAGAAAGAACCTTTAGGCTTTCTCTTGTTCTCCATCACTCCAGCACTGCCTTTCGGGGATATCAAAGTAATCAATTTCTTCATGAGGAAGGATTATGATCCAAACTCAGAACTGCAGAACATTCTCATGGGACTGGTATTTAAAATTCTTCCTCAAACAAAGCGGATTTTTCTCTTCGCCCGGCCGACTGATTCGGCAGCCTTGGAAATGTATGCTGCCATGGGCTTTGAAAGAGACGAAAATCCATTCCAGGATCCCAGCCATAAGATAAATCATCAGTACTTAGCTTCACTCGATTATAGGATCGAGAATTCAAAAATCCTTCAGAGGACCGTCGTGGAAATGGAGGATGCTTTTAAATGAACAATTTCGACATCTCCTTAATCAAGGCTTCAGAAAAAGACAAAGACACTATCCAAAATCTAGGCCGTTTCTACGTCTATGAAATGTCTAGATATTGCGGTTTTTTAAGCGGATGGGAAATCCCTGAGAATGGTCTTTTCGAATGCATTGATCTCAGTTCCTATTGCGAGAAGCCCGACCGCCATGCCTTTTTAATAAAGGCGAACGGCGAGTTAGCCGGGTTTGTCCTGATCAATAAAGTAGGAAGCACGCCGGATGTTGATTGGAACATCGGGGAATTTTTTATTGTCTCTAAATTCCAGGGAAAGGGTATAGGCCGGCATGTGGCAGAACAAGTTTTCAATCAATTTCCAGGAATATGGGAAACATCTCAAATCCCTGAAAATAAAGCAGCCTTGGACTTCTGGAAAAAGATCGTAAACGATTATGCAAACGGACAATATGAGAAAAGCCTTAAGACGATTGCAGAACCTAAACCCCACCCAATGGTCGTTTTAAAATTCGCATCCAAGGGGAAGGGATGAATACAACTATTCGAAAAGCAGAACTAAGAGACGCTGCGAACATAGTAAGAGCCGAACAAGAAATCGCCCGGGAGCCTGGCTTCTTCTGCTCCCAGCCCTCCGAATTAAGCGAAAAGAACGTAAAGAACACAATCGAATCTTCCCATGGCGTCTACTTTGTAGCTGAATGCAACGGCTGCATCGCGGGCCATGCATTTTTAGAAATCCTTCCATTGCAATCCCTTAAACATATAGCTCAGCTGAATATCGCCGTGCATAAAGGATTCCAAAACCGCGGAATCGGAACTCAATTTTTGGAAAAAATCATCGAATGGGCAAAAGAGTCGGAATCCATTGAAAAAATTGAACTGAATGTCCGAGCTTCAAATGCGCAAGCTATCGCTCTATATAAAAAAATGGGATTCTTAGAAGAAGGCTGTTTGAAACGCCGCGTCAAAACAGAAATCGGATACATCGACGATATTTTGATGGCGCTGCACGTCAAAGGCTATTTGCCTGATAGAAAAATCAGCAGAACCGGAGTATACGGCGTAGCGAAAGAAAAAGAGAAGATTCTGTTCGTTATTCAGAAATCGGGGCCTTTTGCCGGACTTTTCGATCTGCCTGGAGGAGGAATTGAATTCGGAGAAGATCCGAATCAGGCGCTGCATAGGGAATTCATTGAAGAAACCGGAATGGATTTTAGATCGATGATTCAAATAGACAATTTTTCGGCAGTAACACGCGTTCCAGCCTTGAATGGAAAGCCAAGATATGAATTCCATCAAATAGGGCTGATTTATTCTGTCGATGGTCTTCATGATTTGGAAGACATCCAAAAAGGCTCCTTGAAGTGCGAGTGGGTGGATGTTCGAGCGCTTAAGAAAAATGCCGTCTCTCCATTCGTCTGGGCTATAATTCAGGGAGAAAATACATGTACAAAGTGATCGTCGATCATAATCCTAGCCACTCTGACAACGATGTCGTAAAAGAAGGTTTGATCAAGTCTTATGAAGCTCAATTCGGCGAGCGGGATAAAGAGCTCTCTATCTTCCTAAAAAATGACTCTGGAAAAGTTTTCGGAGGCATTCAAGCAATGTTTGATTCGGAAGCAATCTATATCGAAGCATTGTGGGTAGAAGAAAATCTTAGAAAACAAGGCTATGGTAAACAGTTGCTAGCTGCAGCGGAAAAAGAAGCTATTGAAAATGGATGCAGATTTTCTCTAGTTGATACATGGGATTTCCAAGCAGAAGAATTTTATTTAAAGAATGGCTATGAAAAAATAGGGGAACTCAAGAATTATTGGCACGGCCATTCAAAACTATTCCTTAGGAAAGGATTATACTCGTCTGAATTCCATTTTTCTCCTGCTGAATCATCTCAAATTTCTCTGATACACGGATGGCTGCAGCAAGACCACATTAAAGAATGGATTCATGGAGTAGGTCTTCAAAACACCTTGAACGGCTTAGAGAAATTTTTCCGCGGGGAATCTAGCACTACCTACTGGATCGGATATCATAATGGCGCTCCTTTTGCATTCCTGATTACTTCTCCTGAAGGATCCGATGCGACCACTCTAGACTTGTTTATTTGCGATCTCAATTATTTAGGGAAAGGACTTGCAGTGCCGATGATTCGGGAGTTTTTGACCAGCCAATTTCCAAATGCGAAAAAAGTTCTGATCGATCCTGAAGCTACCAATGCGCGAGCTATCCACGTATATCAGAAAGCGGGTTTTAAGATCGTCGGGGAGTTTATCGCAAGCTGGCATCCTGTGCCGCATTACCAGATGGAGCTCTATATGGAAGACTTAATTGAATCCCAAAAAAGAAATCGGAGCATAAAATGAGTCTAATCATTGCAGAAGAAGCCGGAATCCAAAGAGCCTCGACGGAAGAGCAAATCCGATCATGCCATAGAGTTATGCAGCAACTGCGCCCTCATTTGACGGATGAGCAGGCATTTGTCGAACAAGTCCAGCGTCAATTAGCTGAAGGATACCACTTGGTGTATAGCCAAGATAGGAGAGAGGCGATGGCGATTGCTGGATTTAGATTCCTGGAGTTTTTAGCCTGGGGAAAGGTTCTCTACATCGATGACCTAATCACAGACTCCGGAGCGCGAAGAAACGGCCATGGAGGAAAACTCTTAAAGTGGGTAATCGAGCAGGGGAAAAAAGCCAAGTGCGACCAAGTCCATTTAGATAGTGGCCCGCAACGACACGATGCGCATAGGCTGTATCTCAACCACGGCTTTAAAATCATTGGTCATCATTTCGCTTTAGATTTTAAAGAACTGAAATAAAGCATCATGTTAATAATTTCCTCTGGAAATTCTCAGTCTTTGCAGCTACAATCCTCCTTGACGACAACTCTTAATTTTCGAGGAAGACAATGGCTTGCAAAACAGAGAGATTCTCTTCGGATATTCAAACGACCTTAGAAGACTTCATAAATTCTGGATGGGAAGAAGCTTTTCAAGGAAACGCTGTTCAGCATTTAGCTGCTGCGGCAGACAAGCTTGCCAAGAAGGGACAAAAAGCTCTTGAAGAAGGCAGAACTTCGCAAAGCAAAGCCCTTTGGCTTGTAGCGGATGCTTGTTCAATGATGCTTCAACCATCTAGTTTCAATGAACCATTCAAGCCGTACTTTATAAGCAGGTCGGGAAGATCGTCAGTCCCTGATGATTTCAGCGAACAGGATCTCGACTTTTTTTCAATAATCCTACCCTCGATCAGCAACCACGAATTGAAAGGGCGTCTCTCTGATTTGATATGGCTTAAAAATCGATCTAAGATAGATCTTGCTCTCGATGCAATAGACTCTTACACAAAATCTCCGATCAGCCTTGCGTCGTTTTCTGGAGATGGAGGGGATTGCTGGATCAGAGCTATACAGCTCGCCCGCGCGCTGAGGCATTCGGCTGGGGATCGGATGAAATCCATCAAGGAAAAGCTCCTGGGAGCATTTCTCAATTCATCGGATTCAGATGGATTTTTAGCCAAATGGATTGCAGACCTATTTAGAGCGTTCGGACTTGGATTAGGATGCGAGAATGAAATCGCTGAAAAACTGATATCTTTAGCAGAATTATTTAAGCTGCAAGGCGATTTCTATCGAGTCAGAGAATATTATGAATCCTCTTCCTATTGGTTTGCAGAAGCGGAAAAAGAATTAGAATCTTTTAAGTCGGTTGCATGCCAAGCGGAAGCCTGGCACGCAGAAGCTGCTTTGAAAGAAACCGCAGAAGATTTCCTAGGAGCTTCACATGCATTGGAAAAAGCGATCCAGGTTTATCGATCGATTCCTAATAAGCATAGAGCCGGCGTCGGAATGGAGGAAGGGAAGCTCCAGCAGATGCAATCCCATCTCGGAAAGGTTGGAAAGATGGCTGCAGATAATATGACGCTAGTTTCCACTCCCCGCATAGATATTACTGATATAGTGTCCGAATCTCGCCTTCTCATCCGTGGAAAGCCCATGCTTGAAGCTCTTAAAACTCTAGCTAATTTTTATCCAGGAGCGAGAAAAGTCAAGATTCGTTCTGCTGCTGAAGAGGTTCTTGCTCAATTTCATTTCGGTTCATTCTTCGGATTTTCCGTTAGGGCAAGAGACGGGAGGATTATTGCAAAAAATCCCGGTATCGCCGTTGCTCCGAAAGGTTCGGCTGAATACGAACACATGGTGGATCAGGAAATGCTACAAACCTTCTATTTTGAAGTCTGTACAGCTGTTCCAGGGAGAGTTGTCCCGGCCTTGGAAACAATGCTTGTAGAACATCGTCTGCGACTAAGAGATTTCGAAGCAATTTGCGCCCAATCTTCCATCGTTCCTCCTGAACGATCCCGAGCCTTTGCTAAAGCCCTCTTTGCTGGATACGAATTGGACTTCGATACAGCCACTCATCGGCTTGTTCCCCAAGTAGAAAACATGGTCCGCTATCATTTAAAAGCTGCAGGAGCCACCACAACAGTTCTCGATAAAGATGGAACTGAGGCAGAGATTAATTTAGGTGCATTGCTGGACAAACCGGAGGCTCTTCTTATTTTTGGGGAAGACTTGGTTTTTGAAATGCGAGCCATGTTCTGTGAGAGCCGAGGTCCAAATTTCCGCCACCATTTAGCGCACGGGCTGCTTGAAGATAGAGATTTCGAAACTGCATTTGCAGTTTATGCCTGGTGCCTGGCTTTGAGGCTGGTGTTTAATGTATTCTGGAATTCCCAAAGAAAAGAATAAAGCGATTTTGCAAGAAATTATACCGTTTTCCTAGAAACTCAAATATAATGGTTCTTATTTGACAAGGAGAGCGTCATGCCATTGATTCAGGGAAACAGCGAAGAAAGCATACATTCCAATATCAAAAAGCTGATAGGGGAGGGGTATAAGCGCAAACAAGCGGTTGCAATCGCCTACAGCATAGCGGAGAAAGCTAAAAGCAAAGGGGACGATATCGAAAAAAAGCCAATTCAGTACAAAAACTGCGTTGATCCCAAAGAAGAAACCCAGCAGTTTCCTTATCTGTAGGCCGCCGGATAAGGATCATTTACACTTTTTTCCGGCTTTCTTGTCTTCCGGTTCAGGGTAGACTTCCGGAATATAGTGCGCAAAATTTCTGGCGTCTTTGTCGCAAATGAACACGGAAGTTACAGCCGACGAGCTGCCCGTCTCCACTTTATCGCTCTCGCAGCATGCTCCGCTCCACGCCTTCTCTATTGCCATCTCTTCCGTCGGAGCTTCCACTTCGACCATGAAATACTGCGTGAAGGACAAACCAACGCGCCATTTAGGGAATTTATTAGCCATAATCCTGCCTTATCATTTTCTGATCCTCGTTTTCAAACCACGCTTATGTTTCCTTGCGCGATTCCTGTGCAAGTCCAGTCTGTATTTGCAGCCGTGCAAAGCAGCTGGATTGCGTCATACTGATTCGTAGAGTCTAAACTACCCCCCGATCCCGTTGTTGTATTCTGGCTTCCGAAATGAATCGTCTGGCCTGAATTCTGAGCTATTCTCCACCCGCCCGCTCCTTTTCCGACTACCCACACAATATCCCCGACTGAAGATGAAGAGGGGAGGGCGGCGGTTAAAAGGGACGGGTTGTTCAGGATGTATCCGTTGTTGCTTGCCATAGACAAGCTAACTGAAGTGATCTCCGTAAACGGAATGGAGGATACCGATGCAGGCGCCCACTTGACCCCCTCGGGAGCCGAAGAATCAACCGTAAGAACTTGTCCGTCAGGACCGGCAGGCAGCCGTGTGTTTCCCGAGCCGGTATTGACAAGCAAATCGCCTTTAGAAGTGAGAGGAGAAATGTTATCGAACGCTGCCGATGGAGAAGCCACATCGGACAGGTTATCCGCTGCTGCAAGCAAATCGGAAACTTTCGTCCCAGAATCCTTTATCACTTTCCCTGTTGCATCGGCGAAAACAGCAATATCGTCTTCTATGGAGGAATTCGGTCCAATGACGTTGCCAGTTCCTCCCCCTCCGCTTCCCGATTTGTCCAGGTTATTGATAAATGGATTGTATCCATAAATAGTCATAATCTGTCCCTCTTATGAGAAGTAGGAGGCGCGGTTGGTCCAACTGTAAATGAATCCAGCCCCGTTATTCGGTATCTGGACTCGATTGATGAAATTATTATTGTCGTAGCTTAGCTTGCGGATGAACCACGTAGGACTGTCCATGCTATCGTTAGGCGTAGCCGAGAATCCTACATAAAGAGGACGGCCGGCGCTGTCGTTATCCAACCTCTGCTCGTAGAAGTCGTTCGTTCCGAGAGTGGAGGCTAGATTGTTGATCTGCTCAAAAATATTGACTGGAAGAGGCATATAAAAAATCACTCCTGTTGGCCAAAGCCAAAAGACTGGCGCCTTTGGTCGACGGAGCAGGTTTAATCTTCCAGATCTTCCCTGTATTGAGGATTGCTTCCGCGTTCATCTCCATTTTCAAATTGGCTTTTCTCAATGGCTTGAGAATAAGCAGGAGGCGGTTCAGCGGGCAGAGGCAGCTCTAGCCCTTCCAGCAATTCCTCGTGTCTGACATCCGGCATGGCACAGCCTTGCGCAATGGTTGCTTTTAATCTTTTTTTCTAAAGGCTTTATAGGAGTAATTGAGAAGAGAGGGTAGCTTGAGTAGAAGCGTTTTCTAGGGAGATTTATGCAGTGCGGTGGGCAAACGCTTGAGAACCCCATCCGTTTGAAGCAGAAGCAGCTTTTTGGCTATGTCCGCTGTAGTTGTTTGAAGAACAGAATGAACCTCCGGAATTTGAATTGGAAGAATCTTCTTTAGATTTAAAATAAGCTTTCACTTTCGATTTGATCAAATTCTCGACGATTTCCTTCTGGCTTGATGAATCCAGCATGAACCATTGACACCATTGCTCGCCCATTTGATCGGTTTTTCTATAGCTGGGGATAGCAACGAACATCCCGTTTCCGTCTTTGGTTCTCTGAACTTTAAAGCGTAAAATGATCTTTCCGAAAATTTTTAAGCTGGCCACTCCTAGATATTTTTCTTCAGGAGTTTCGTCGAAGTTCAGGAATTCTACTTGAAAGTCTTCCATATTCTTGATTTCCTCTTGTTAATCTTTAGTCCTCTTCAGATTCGGTTGACCCGCGCATAACAAAATCCGCCGATCGAGTCCGAATGCACCGAAGCAGAATCCTGCCAGGTGTATACTTTTTCACAATAAAGACTTTACCCTAATAATACAAAACTAATCTTCATTTTTTTGAAGAAAGAAATCGGAGAAGCCGGGGAGGGGGAAGGGGGAGGCTTTTTTTGAATAGAAGCCTCTAGCTTCATCACGGATATGGATTCTGGCCGTTCAAAGGAGCAAGATATTCCGCTTCCTTGATCGGGAAATCGGGAAAATACGGAGCGGCATCCGAATAGAACAGAGGGCGCCCTGTTTCCGCTATTCTCGTTGCGTTTTCTTCAGTGGAAAAAACATTATCGGCAGTGCCTATTCTTACCTGCCATTTCGAACTGATTTTGAGAAGGACGGCAAAATTGTTGCTGGCTCCTTCCCATTGCTTCAAAGAATATACATCAAGAGGAGGCTTTGCCATGCGGATAATCCTGATTCAAAGTTAACCATCTGCGTCTATGTTAAGAAATTTCTGCATAAAATACATCAAGTTTCAGGCATGGGAGCATACTGTTCCACTATTTCACGGATCAGCTGGGAGACTGAATAAACTTCTCCTTTTTCCTTTGATTTCTCGATAGCAAGGCGTTTCAGAAACTTGTGGTATTCCTTTTCCACTCTGATGCATACCATGGCCGATTCTTTGAACGTTCTGCCTTCTTTTCTTTTGTTTCCCGGCATTTCAGATAACGGCCTGCGGTTATGCGGACCGACCCATCTGCAATTCTTCTTGCAGAAATCATGGTCGAGGCTGATCAGTTCTATGCCGTCGCAATCCTCCGGCTTAGGACCCATGTCCTCATAGAACTTGATGAACGAGCTCTTCCATTCGGGGCACATTCTGATGCCGCGTCCGCCGTAGCTCTTGTAGCTTTTGGCGTTTTTGTTGTAGCAGAGCATCTTGATTCTGATCCAAGTTTTGTGCTCCTTGGATTTCGTCATTTTGTGTGTTGTCATGCATCCTTTCTGTTTTGAAACCAAAGTTTATCTGTTCGTCTTCCACCGGGAACTCCCTTAGAACCAGCCCTCGGAGCAATTTAGGCACGGATATATTCCTTTCATCCGCTGATTTCTTCACGGCGATGAAATTTTCAAACGGCAGCGAGAAAGAAACGACTTGATTTTCATCCCTCCTCCAATTGGAAGCCGACGGCGTTTGAGTATTGTTGTCCGGATTCAAAGGATGGTTTTTTTTGTGGGCTACTCCATGGCATGTGCAGCAAAGCCAATAGACGCACAGAGGCCGGCCGTAATCGACGTGATGCGCTTCAAGCTTGCTATGCTCCAAAGTGCAAAGATCGCAGCACGGCGGACGTTTCAGCCTTCCTTCTTTCAAAGCTTTGGCTACTTCACGGCGGGCCAGAGACTTCATTTTGAATTCTATGCACTCGTCGTCGTTGATTCTGTATAAGCCTGAAGCCGGCATGGATGGGTTCTTATGTTTTTGAGTTTTTGGGTCATTGCGTCATTTAATTAATTTGCTAAGGCTTGCGCTAAAACAGCCTTCCTAGGGCGTCCTTTCGCTCGGGAAGCCGGCTTGACCTGCCCCCCAGTAATAAAATAGATTTTCTGAGCTGTTTCTTCGTCTATCGTTTCATTCCGCTTGGCCTTCCAGATCACCTGGCGCGTGCATCCCGACAGCCTGGCCAGTTCATTCGTCTCCATATTGTTCTTCCGCAGCCAGCGCTCCAGCTCCATGGGTTGCTCCATAAATAATCCGCCTCCTGTTTCTTATGCCGGAGTATACGAAGGGTAAATTGTTTTTGTAAATCTTTTCTCGTTTGCTTAAATGGTGATTCCGTATAAATTCCTGTCTACAAGTCTCCAAAGGCAAAAAAAATGGGTTTTAAGATAAAGATGAAAAAGATTATGATACATGAAATCGTTGTTGAAGCTGACTCATTCAAGCATGCACTTAGCATGTGCAGCGGATATTGCAGCAGCCTGGATTCGTTTCCTTTGGCGGGAATAAGATTTGAAATCGAATCAATAACAAGGATTGAAAACGATGAACGGGATAATAAAGAAAAACAGCGGACCGGCAATTCGGGGAGAAGGAAGAAATAAGATTTTCCTTATTTCCGAAAGAAGAGGGATGAAATTAGGGGGTCAAGTTTGGCGACCGGCCCCCCTAAAGGTGGAGTTCAGCAAAATGCTGATTCCTATGCCTCTGCTATTCCTCTCGGGAGTCTTTGCAGGGATTGGCATTATGCTAGCCGTAAACTAACCAATTCCTCAAGCAAAAAAGGACACAATTATGGAAAGGAAGAAAATGGATAAATCATTTCTGGATTCTCTGACTCTTGAAAGCTCGATCGATGAGATTTTGGAGCTGGCCGAAACGTTCAAATACGACTTGGTCAAAGCAAAAAGAGACAGCGAAAAATCAGGAAAATATACTGTTTCCTGCCTCTTCCGCGTCCGGCAGCTGTTAATCGATTTGGAAAAGTTAGGCTCGCAATTCCGCAAGCTCTCTATTTCCTACGAAAAAGATTTGGAAAAGAAAAAGAAAAACAATTGAAAAGAGGGCCTCGCCCGTCCTCTTTTTATTGGTCATATCAAAATAATAAGAGGAAGCAATGAACAATTCAGATGAAATCCCTCCTGGATACGCCAGGGTTACCGAAATACTACAGCCATTCGCATCTTTCGACGGCATCGATCCTGCTGTTCTGGCAAGAGCAGCAGATCGAGGAAGCCGCGTCCACAGATATTGCGAGCTTTATACCCAGAATCTTCTGATTGAAAAAATCGATGAAGACTGCCGACCCTATGTAGAAAGCTTCATACAATGGTTCGATGCCATGGTCGAGGAAATCTGGGTGAGCGAGATGCGTCTCTCGTGCAGCAAATACCTTGTCACTGGGAAACTGGACATGGTGGCAACGCTTAAAGGGGACAAAGAAGAAACCATCGTTGATTTAAAAACCCCTCAGCAGGCGAGCTTGTCATGGCGCCTTCAAACGGCTGCCTACCGATACCTTATGCGCGCCTGCGAAGGGATCGATATTCCAAGAAGGATCTGCCTGATTCTGGATAAAGAAGGCGGAAAGCCCAAGATCGTCGAATATACAGACCATGAGACGGATGAGAGGCTTTTTCTTGGAGCTGCTGAGCTCTTTCATTTCTTCAAAAGATAAAAAAATGTACGCACAAGTCTCCAAAGGCAAATTTTTTTGCTTTTTCGATTCTTTTTCAGTAGGAAAAATTCTGAGAAATGAATATCGTATTGCGTATAACAGAAAGGTAAAATCTAAAAAGGCAGAAAGAATGGATTGGATAGACAGAATGGAAATTGCCTACGAAGCCATGACCGACAGAATGATCGATGAAATGTACGCGCCGAGAAGCATCGAATGCGCTCAATGCAGAGAATATTTCAGTTCTGACGATTCTTTTGAAGCCGCGGGCAGCGATCTTGATTTCTGTTCGGAAAGCTGCGCGGATTCTTGGGAAGAGGAGTTCGCTTTTGAAAACGAAGAAGGGGAATGCGTAGAACTGGACAACCAGTTGTCCATACACCCAGTTATCTGTACATCCATCCAAACAACAATCCAAAAAGAAGGAGTTCCCCTATGAATAAAGGCGGTTTCAGCTGGAAAAAGTTCATTGGTTTGAGCGCAGCTAAAAAATCGATTTCCAGAAAAATTCAGATTCCCCTGACGAAAAGCGGAAGGCAGAGAAAAGCCGGAGCCGGAAGTCTGATCGCAATGTTATTTACCCTATTTTTCGAATAAAGGAGCCACCATGTTTGATTTTGAAGAAGCCAACGAGGCGATTAAAAAGAATGAAGTAATGAGCATTGAAGCTGGCGGAATCACCGTCGGCCAGGCAGCTCAGCTTCTGGGGAAAAAATTGGACCTTGCGCCCCTTATATCCCGCGCCTCGAATTATTTGATCGAAGACGAAGCAAGCGCCAGCCAGGCCCTTTCGATGAGCCTCCAAGCAAGGAAGATTCGGAAGCAGCTGGATGAGACTAGACTGTCCATCATAAGACCCCATCTCGATTTTCAAAAAGCTATCAATAAGATCGTCAAAGAATACGAAGCGAAGCTCGAAGAAATCGAAAACAACCTCAAATCCAAATTAGACGACTATCTTCAAAAATCCGCCTCTACAAACAACTCTTCGTTCATCGCAAGATCAAGAGAAATGTTCGTAGAAGACGGAAAGCTTTCCAAAGTGAAGAAATGGACATGGGAGCTGGAAGATGAAGCCGCTGTGCCAAGAAAATACCTCGCTTTGGATGCAAAAAAGATAGACGACGCCGTTAAGCAAGGCGTCCGAAACATACCGGGGATCAAAATCTTCGAGAAGGAAGAAATCAGCATGAGAATTAAAAACTAAGGAGCCGTTTTATGAACCAGCTAATGAACCGCAATGCTTTTACAATTCCAGCGGGGCAGGAAATGGACCAGATCATTTCAGTCTGCAAAGTCCTAGCCACATGCCCGTATTATCAAAAGCTCGGCCCTGGAGGGGTCCTTGCAATATATTTAACGGCCAGGGAAATGAACCTCCCTCTGATGATGTGCCTGAACGGGGGCATGTATACGTTCTCAGGACTGGTAAGCCTCTCTGCCCAGCTGATGAACATGCTCATCGTAAATGCGGGGCATAGGGCTGATGTCCTGCAGCTTGATGAAAAAGCATGCAGGATAAGATTCTGGCGTTCGGACAGACCGAAAGACAATTGCACTTTCGAGTACGAATATACCATAGAAATGGCTGCGAAAGCCGGGTATCTCGGCAAGGACAATTGGAAAAAAGCTCCCAAAGACATGCTGTTCAGCAGGTGTCTGTCAGGAGGGTCTAGAAAATTCATGCCCGACGCCATTATGAATGCCTATGCCATCGGAGAACTTGGGGAAGAAGATGGTTCGGCTCCTCAAGCCGTTCCTGATCTTTCAAGCAAGGAAATTGAAGTATATAAAAGCTCGGAAACTCTTCCTGAAGCGCCCAAAGAAGCTCCTAAAGAGATCGAGCATGAAAAGTCCCCAGGCTACGAGGAATTCTGCCAAAAACACTTATGCGACGGAGAAAAGGTGGCTTACGTCCGTAAAATCGCTCAAGCTACCAGTAAGACAGAAGCTCAAATTATCAATTCGGCAGCATGCAACGAACCAGGATTCCTGACAGCTTTTGAGAAATGGAAATCAGGGCAGGCGAATCAAGAGAAAAAGGGCAGAGGCAAAACCGCTTCAGCAGCCTTGTCCGCGCCCTCCGAAAGCTTGGCGGCAACCGCTTAGCTATTTTGAAGGAGACGAAGGAACCGGCGCAGGAAGCGCTGGATCCTTATTGATGACCTCGACGGAAATCTTAACGTCGGTGTCTTTTTGAAACGCCTCTTTGTCTACAGTCAGGCTGATCGCTTCCTGCGTCTCGATATCCTCGATAGCCGTAAAAAGCCCGGGAAGCATTTGAGAGCATCCTGATAAAACCAAAGACAAAATGGAAAGAGAGATTAAATGATAAAGCATAAAGCCCCCATGTTAAGTTTTGACAGTCCATTCAATGGGTACTTGAGTCAAATAGGGGCTTTAAGAGTGCTTGAGAGTAATTAATTCAACGTCTGATAATCATACTTATGTTGCGTAAGTCGTTTTATACAAGCAACTTGCGACACAATTTCATATCTTACAACTTTATCCTTTTCCATTGCACTGATCGTTTTGACATGTTTTTCCAAGCGGCCAGTACATATAGCAATACGGACATTTCCATTCTCTAGGAAGACCGTCGTCGTAGAAATAAATTCCTCCGCTGTCCCGATGAATGGTCCCGGTCTTTACCCAGACATTATTTCCGAGGTGGATGTAAAATCCATCAAAGTAATTGAGGCAAAGCTCGTCCGGGGTAAGATAAAGTTTGTCCGAATCAATCGCCGGAGTTACGGCGGACAATGCAGAGCTTAAAAATACTAACGCGGAGATTAATAGTTTCTTCATTACTTATCCTTCTTCTGTCTTTGCCCTGGGCTGCTCGTCGGTCAAATCCAAGCATGTGCCATAGAATACCTGGTTTCTATGGAGGAAAAAAATCATTTTTTCATTCAATTCGAGCAAATTACCCGCTTTTCTTTTACACTCTTTTTAATCATAAGTCAAATACGATCGAGCATCTGAAAATGCAAAAGACCGCCCTCTCCCCGCTTCTATTTTCAAAAGCAAAGGCTCCCCTCTCACCCGCACAATCCTTGGCCAAGCACTTGTCCAACCGAGAATAAAACAAACCAGCTGGACAACCAGCAATCCATAAAGCTGGGTGGTTGGCAATATGGCTGTTAGTATGGGAATAAAAACAGATGGCTGGCTGTAAGGGTGGGCATCTATCCAGGCTCCCCTATTCCCAGACTTCCCCTCTCCCATACACCCAGCAATCCAAAAAGATGGCAGTATGGAAACATGGATGTCCAACCCATTTTCTGGGAATAGTGACTCAAAGAGGTCGATGAAGTTTACTTCTGTTTACAAGTAAAAGGTCCAAATCCAGAAATGGAAAAAGCGGGCAAAAGGACTTCACTTTAGAGACGTAACCGGCTATTTGAGAGGCGGTTTGCGGGCATTTCCCAACAGCCATGCAAAGAATTCCCAAACCAGGAAGAAAAGAACTCTTTAAGAAGAGCTGGTGATTGACGAGGGTCGTTTTTGTTTACATCTGTTTACAACGAGAAGCCCTTCGAAGAGGAAACCGTTTTCTGTCGGTTTTAACTAGCTTTTGATGTTTACAATCCGAAAAAATTATTATTTAGATAATATTAATTTTAAAATTGTTAGAAAGTTGCATTTTAGATACTTATGCACCACAAACCTTGATAGGTAGGTGATCGAGGAGGGTCGGGTCCAGTGATGCAATCAGGTCGTTTCTGTTTACAAAGAAAAAATGTTACGAAGAAGAGCGGTGATCAAGAGAGGTCGTTTCTGTTTACGCTTGTTTACAAAACTAAAGAAATAGGTCCTCAATAGGTCTTCAGGCTGGTTCTTCATTCAGCCAATCCAAGAAAAAAATGGTTAGTGAATCATGGGGGTCGTTTTTGTTTACATCTGTTTACAAGCAATGCTTTGATGTCAAAGCGTCATGCAGGTGTTTGCAAACTAACAAAAAACTCATTGAACTGGTTGTGTTTCAAGAGGTTTTTTTGGAAATAGCTAGTCATGAAAATGCGTCTGCCGAGTATCGGGAGTATGTAAGTCTTTAACGTGGAAGAAGTGATCGACGAAGGTCGTTTCTGTTTACATCTGTTTACAAGAAGAAGATTTTCATTTGGATTTGCTTGTTCTTCCAGCTCTCGGAGCGAAGCGGGAGAGAGCTTATGTTTACTGCGCCAGCTGTAAACATTTTATATTCTGATTGAATATAATTAGGCGTGTTTACTTAAGCATAAGTCCAGCATTTTCAATGACTTGCAAAACATCAGGTGATCAAGAACGGTCGGTCTGGTGATGCATCGGGGTCGGTATAGGGATTCAGAAGGGTCGTTCTTGTTTATAATAGCGATTGAAAGGGGTCGCTGTTGTTTACATCTGTTTACGCCTAGAAAAATGCCTGAAAAAAGAAGCGCTCCTCTAATATTCAGAATGCTGGAAAGGAGCAAGCGGAACAATGAGGAGAACGAAGCAGGTCGTTTTTGTTTACAAGAATTTTGCTGCAAAAGCCCTTACCTTGTCGGATACTTCCTTGGTGATCTGCCTTTTTTCATTCAGAAGATAGCTGACCATTTGGCCTGTGATTCCAAGATGGTTGCCGAACTGCCGGACATTCATTTGGGATTTTTTATAGATTTCCCTGAATTCTTCTATATCAACGATTTTGCTTTCCTTTTTCTCAAGAGCAGGGATTTCTTTATTGGCTTGGATCAGCCTTACTTCTTGGCCGAACCATTCAGGGGGCGTCAAAGTAAGAGAGCATGCGAATGGATTCTGGCACTCGGAAGGAAGCCCCTTCTCGCCTGTATGCGCCCATTCCCCTAGGTATCCATGCTCTTTCATGTAATTGAGCTCGGATTCGAGAGATCTGAGGTCGCGCAGCCTATACTTGGTATCCGAGCCTAAATGGCACCATTCCATCAAATTTGTGACTGAAATTTTCTGCTGCGGACTCATTCTCCAAAAGATAGCCAGCAAAGGGGTCAGATAAATGGTTAACGGATGCTCTCGATGGTTTTCCTGCGCGATCTTTTTAAGCAGCTTAGTATATTTTGCGGATTGGCCGTCTTTCGGTTCGAATGCATTCTTGTACCAGAAATCGGTCGCGCGCAGTTTGATTTTCTCATCGATGATGACTTTGTCGAAAATCTCCTGCTGGAAGCCGTCGATGCTGAAAAGCCTTTCTCCTCGAAGAACTTCGCTTTTTCCATCCTTTCTACGGGCTGTAATGAAAAGGCTTTGGAAGATCCTGATGATTTCACTAGCCGTTTTCTTCAATTCGTGGTCGTAAGAGCCGTTGGCTTTCTTTTTATGCCCCAGCCTGGCCAAATGGTCGTTGACGCTCCATATGAAGTGGCCCTTTCTGAAGTTTTCCTCCAAACCGATCAGCAAGCCTAAAAGGTGCCGAAGGCCCTCGGCTCCGAAAGTGCGCTTGATGTATAGGGCTAGGCTGACTTCTCTGAAGTGAATATCGGAACGGAAAAGGGAGATGTCGATTTGGGCTGAAGCTTCAACTTTAGGGTTGTCGCTGATGACCGCAATGTGCTTCGAGCTGACTTCTTCTCTTCCCCCTTCGTAAGACGTTGTTTTTTCTACTTTTATAATGGACGAGAAGAATTCTTCGGCTTCCTTCTGTTCTCTTTCAGTCCATTCCGAATGCGGTTTTGTCAAAAGCTTCCGGGGAATCATATCGGGCTTTCCAGCGAACATGGCGAGAAGGGTGAACATCAACGGATGGGAGGGAAGAGCGAAAGTGTCTTTGTTTGAAGACTGCTCGACGATTTTTTCTATAGCTTCCTCAATCAAAGACCTTTGAGCAGTAGGCCCCATTTCACTAAGGATGTTTTTCAGCGAAGAGAGCTGGCTAGGGGAAAAATCTTGGATAGAAGTGGGAGGGGAAGTCCATTCCTTATTTTCCTGGTCGGTTACTTCCCCCAAGGAGACGCCGAGCTTTTGCAGGTCTTCAACTGTATTGACATTGATGGTCTTCCCTGTGCGGTTGTCCACAACATGCAGCTTTTTCTTTACCACTGTCAGCTTGTAGTCGGGTTCGCTTTCTAATATGGCGGGAACGTTGTTTTTCTCAGTCTCTTTCAGCGTTTTCTTTTCTTTTTTAAATTTTGTTTTTTCCATAGATCAGCTTTTTTCCTTCAGGGTGGACAAGGGTCTGTCGAATACCAGGGATATGGTTTGATTGGACGGGCCGTTGCGATTTTTAAGTACGACTAAGTCAAGATCGACCATTCTGCCCATCGAGGAATCCCCTTTGGACTCAGCGGTCTCTTTAGCTCCATTCCAAATGCCCAAAACGAGCTTTGAGTCGTTTTCGATATCGCCGGCTTCCCTTAGATTGTCCAAGCGCAGAACTTCCGCTTTGCTGGCGCCTCTGCCAAGCTGGGCGCCCAGTATGATGGGAACGGAATTGAATTTTGCTGTTTCAAGGATGGTTTCCGAGATTTTCTGAAGCTCGAGCTGCCTAGTGGAAGACTTCCCTCGGAATTTAATTTTTTGGATGTAGTCGATGAAGACGGCGCCCATTTTTCCCCGTTCTTTAAGGCGCGCGATCTCTTTACTTAAATCATCAACGAAAAATGGATAGTCGCAGACAACAAGCCGGTAGCTTTCCGTCCATGACTGCAAAGTCGCAATCGCTTCGTTGATTTTAGGAACCTTTGTTATTCCCCCGCGGATGTATCCCTCCAGATTAGCGAGGTTATTGGATTCGCTGATGCATTCTCCGCTCAGAATATTGAGAATTTTCAATAGGATTTGGTTTTTCGGCTCCTCGTAGGAGAAGAAATAAAATTCGCGGTCGGGATAAAGCCTGACCATATTGACGAAGAAATTTAAGAGAGTTGTTGTTTTTCCATGGGAAGGACGTCCGGCAATGATGGTAATCGCCTCTTGAGGAATTTGAATGGTTTTGTCTAATGACTTATAGCCTGTTTTCAATCCTTCCTGGATGTTCGACAGATCAGAACGCAGGTTTTCCATAGTGTACGGTTTAAGGCGGAACGCCTCCTGCCTGTCTTCTTTTTTCAGTTTAGAAAGAAGCTGGGATGCTTTGTTCACTTCGCCTTGGGAAATTAGCAGCTGCGCCTCTTCGAGCGATTTCTTGTATTGGTCGGCTTCGTCCTGGGATTTCTGCTCTTTTAAGGCTTTGGCCAGAATGTCGTCGGATTCATTCGGGTTGAGTTTGAACTTTGCTTCGATTTCTTGTTTGAATATGTTTTTACTAAGAGCGTCTTCGATTTGCGCGTATGCTTTTGATGCCGCTCCAAGCGCTGAAAAACGGCCCAAATCCGTTTCTAAATCATGCTTATAGGAAAAGTAGGAGGGCAGCCATCTGACGCGCGCCTGCGCATTTTCTGCCAGCAGCTTTTTAAAAGCATCGGCTCCGTTTGCTTTGACATATTCATCCGGGTCTTTGAAGGGCGAGAGCAGATGAGGAGGAAGAATGAAGGCTTTGATTCCGTTCTTTTCGAGAAGATCGGAGGCTTTCTTTGCTTTTTCCAAAGAGCCTATTTCACCTTTGCTATCTTTGGAATCGTTGTCAAAGGCGATAATTACGCTTTCGATCTCATAGATTTTTAAGCTTTCAATGTGTTTGGACGAAAGCTCTCCTTGTCCAGTGGCGGCTATGTTTTTAATACCTAAGCTTGGAAGATAGGCGGCATCGGGCAGCCCCTCTACTAAAATGAGCTGTTTTTCCCTTCTGCATCTGTAAATATTGAATGGGTCGTCTTTTTTAAGGCCGGATGTATAGCTCCAGCGATGGACTTTTCCTTCTGCATCGGCTATCCCTTCTTTCACTGCAGCTCTTTTTGCAAATCCGGAAATCTTTCCGAATCTATCTCTGTAGGGAAGCGCTGCGCGGAATAGATCCCCGCCGTTTCCATTGAGCTTAATCGAGGCTGCTTCGTGGTGTTTTTCCTTGGGAAGCTTGGATTTCAGATACTTTCTGATGTCGGCATCTTCGGGCCAATAAATCCACTCTGTCGATTGCAGTTTTTCCGGATCGCATCCCCGGACGTTGACTAAGTAATCGAAAGCTTCTTTTCCTTTCGGCGAGAACAAAAGCTCTTTTCCATACTGGAAGACCATCTCGTAGAGATGGGCCAAAGGATAGGACGGCTTGGAATCCGGCGCCGAGAAGCCCCCTCTTTGGATTTCTTCGAGAAGATCGGATCGGAATGTCTCGGCGAGATATTTGCAGGATTCAATGAAATTAAGTCCTTTTTCTCTTTGGACAAGCTCGATGATGTCGAAAGATTCATTGCAGCTGAAACAGTGGAGATGGCTCCATCCCGGGCCTAGCTTGCAGCATTGGGAGCTTTTCGAATCGTGGCCGGCGATGCATTTTCCTACTAAATATCCTCCTGTCGGCTTCAGAGAGAGTTTATGGCGGAGATCGAGGTGGTCGATGACATCTTCTATCCGTATTGAAGCTTTCAGTTTTTCTTTAGCTAGATTGCCGATCATGCTGCATTCCCTTGGAGTGTTTATCTGTTGTTGTTTTGCTCTTCTTCCATATTGATCAGCAATTGGATTGCTTCGCAGATCATTTCTGATTTTTCTGTGGCTCTCCCCTGCAGGATCCGGTTTGCATAGAGGTCATTGAATGCTTTATGGATGTCTTCCCGCAAATTGAAAGTCATTTTGCATGTAGGAATCCTCTGGTTTTTAGAAGGCTTGCTTAAAATGGTCGGCTGTCTGGCCGGCTGATGGTCCAGTTTAACATCCAACTGGGCCTCCATCCTTCCAACAGGGTGGACTGGTGTATGGCCAGCTGGATGGATTTGTGGAATAACAGCTTGCTGGAAGACGGGGGATATGGGTGCCTGTGCTTCTGGATAAACGGCTGCATGGCTGGTAGGGTTCATGGGTTGCTGGACATCCAGCTGGCTGGGTTGTTGAATTTCTGGATTGTTTTCTTGCTGGCTTTCTGGTTTGCCAACCGCCTGATCCCCAAACATTTCCGATAAGCCTATCTTTTTCTTTTCATTGGCTTGGAGCTGTTTTTTAGTTTTTTCTTTCAGTTCATTAATTGACGACATTGGTTAATCTCCCCATAACTTCTTTCACTAAATTGTGGTATGCTTCCGCTCCCGAACATTTTGGATCGTGGTCGAATACTGCTTTGCTGGATTCCTGCGCTTCGCTCAACTTGACATTCTCTGGAATCTTAGTGTCGAAAACTTTCTCTCCGAAAATATCTTTCAGCGCATCTAAAACGCGTCTTGAAAGGTTGCTGCGGGTTTTGTAGAAGGTGAGAAGAACTCCCATGATGTCCGCATGATGTTCCACAAGGCTGCCTGCTTTTTCATTCGTGCAGTTGATTGATTCCATGAAGGATTGAATGCCTGCTAGGCTGAAAAAGTCTAATTGCACAGGAAGAATGATGTGGTTTGCTGTTAGAAAAGCATTCGCCAAGAGGGTATTGAACGTGGGAGAGGTATCGATAATGATGAAGTCGTACTCTGCATTTTTTAGTTTTTTCCGAAGAACGAATTCCTTAGCGGTTGTCTGCGCCAGTTTGACTTCAGCAGCTGAAAGGGAGTTGTCCGAAGGGATCACATGCAGATTTTTAATGTACGATGGCTGAACGACATCTTTGATAGAGCAATTGTCTTGGCATAAAAGCTCCGCAACCGTTTGGCGGTTATCAGTCTTGATTCCTAGACCTAAACTCGAATGTCCCTGCGGATCCAAATCGACGAGAAGAACTTTTTTGCCTGCGCGGGCAAGCCCTGCGCTTAGATTGATGGAAGTAGTCGATTTTCCAACTCCTCCCTTTTGATTCGAAATGGCTATTTTGTGCATCAGTTGAGTCCTTGCATTCCATGAGTCCTTTGATTTTCCCCAACTTTAAAATAGGACGATATTTAAGTAAACAGTGAATTGATGATTTACTGGAATTAGGGGTATTGCTAAGATGAAAACACTTTAGCAAAACCGTTAGACGAGGAAGGTAATGGCGAAAAAAAGCGGCAAGGAAAATTCCGAAAGTCTCGAAAAATCGAAAAGAGCACGCATTACATTGGAATGTTCTCAGGAAATTAGAAAATCCATACGGATTAGCGCGGCGCAGGAAGATAAAAGCATGAATGATTTCATTTTATCGATTGTTCTGGAAAAGATGCAGAAAGATAAAGAAACAGCCCAATCGCCGGCATAATAGCCGGATCGATCAGCTGTAAAATTCAGCATTGCGGGTCAAAAAATATAAGAAAATGCAGAAAATCTGCAAAAACAAGAGATAAAATCTCCTAAAAGCTGAATTTTAGGAATGAGAACCTTCTTTATCTAGGATTTGTCATAGTCTTCTGTAATGTGAAGATGTCGGCAGCTAGAGATTGAGCCGGCACGGATCCAGCCGTCCGGTTGATTCCAATGAAAGGAGTAATTGCAATTGAAGGAATATTGGTTGTGATTGCTGCTCCTACGGAAACGCCGTCGATTGTTGCAGTGACAGAGTTTCCGGCGGCATTGATTGATACGACAAGTTTATGCCAGCCTGTTGTGGCTGCAATTGCCGTATTCCGCGTGGTCCAAACGCCTGCATTGCCGCACTCGAAGAACCAGTTTCCGCTGTTCAATCCGTTTGAATAGGCTAGATAAATTCCGTTCGTCGAGTGAGCCGTTGAAGCTGCCGGTCCTGTAACGTCTCCTATTCCCGCTCCAAAGAAGTAAGTATTCGTTCCATTTGATAGAGTGTTGATTTTGAAAATCCATGTGAAATCAATCGCTCCTTGTCCAACCACTAAAGGGAAAGAGGATATAGCAAGCGATTGACCCATATATAAAACAGCATTTCCAGGGCTTGTTGTCAAAGCCGCTGTTTGAACTGTTCCTGGATGGTTTGCATCAGAGTTGGCGTTTTGCGCGTTCCATTGGCTATTATTTGTCATCGTCCATGACTGCGCTCCGCTAATAACGGTTCCAGTCACGGACGAGGAGCAAAAATCATCCCAAAGCTCAACAATTGAAAGAGGATCGAATAATCCCCCTGCATTAACATTAATCGTCGGATTTCCTGCGATGCCGTCGCCGTTCGTGACCGTAACGTTCGGGCCTCCGACGATTGTTCTGCCAGTCCAGCCGCCTGTTAAGGGATTAAAGACCTGCAATCCTGAAGTTTTTGCATTGGTGGAGTTGTTGCTGCCTGACATATCTTCAATAAAGTCCGAAAAGATAATCCATGCCTCCAGTTTTATAACATTTGTCAAAAATTTTAAAGTATTTACTCCAAGAGAGTCGATTCTTGGATTATGTGTGAATGCGGTTTTGAATATTCTGACGATTCAACCAATCCGACCGTCATCGTTTAATTATGGCAGGAAGTGGAAAATTGGATGTCCAGTCATCCATTTTGGCAGAGGGGAAACAAGACATCCGGCTGTCCGGAAAGCTGGTTGTCCAATAAACCAGTTTGTTGGGAACCCATATACCCAACCAGCTTATTTTAAAAATATTAAAGAAATAATAAAAAGATCTCTGTTCTGCAGACCGCCAGTCTTATAAAACTAAAAGCCCTTAGGAAAAATGCAGATAGCGACGCTATCTGCATTTTTGCAGAGCTTAGATTTCATAGTATGTCATATAGACCCATTGCGTTGCCGTCGATGCGTCCGTATTTATGACAATCGAGTCGCCTGAATTCATAGAAGCAGGAACCGATGGCACGACGACTCCAGAACTGTTCGCCACAGCGGTATTTTGAAAGTATTGATTGGCGGTGCCGCTGGATCCGCCATTTGGAACGTGGTAGACTTTAATGCTTCTGCTGGCTCCTGAGAAATTTTTATATATCCCTCCTGATCCGTTTACGTAGGCTCCTCCAAGAGTATCTAAAGTAATAGCCGTTTTTCCCGCGCCGACGGTGAAAATAGTATTATCTCCTGAAGCTAAACTCAAAAGCCTCGCTGTATAGATTGGAGTGGAAATATCCATTTCCATGATTCTAGCCCAAAGATTTCCTCCTGGGTTGGAATTCACTGTAAAGGAGAGGCCCTCGCCTGGATTTATTACAATCCCGAATGAATTAGTGGAAACATTCCCCCAGATAGTATTCGGAGGAGTAAAATTATAATAATTGCCCGAAATTTTTAGCTGAAGCCCTCCTGTCATAATCGGAGAACTGATTCCCATCACTTGAGTGATAAGAGCTTTTTTGCCTGCAGGGCATGTATAGATATCGACGGTCCCTGATGTATTTCCGGAGAATGCATTAACGAACTTAGCTCCTCTTACTAGAGGGCCGAAACCGCTTATGAAGCCGACATTATTTATGATATTATTCCCCATTTACAGCTCCATTACGTTGACCCATGCGGTCTGAGTTCCCGTTCCTACGTTTGTATTGACTACGATCGAATCGCCTGCGCTTAACATTAAACCGCCGATGAGGCGCGCCGAGGCCGATCCTGTGGTAACAGTTTCCGTTCCCATTTGATTTGCAGATCCAGGCGATCCTCCGCTTGGAACGCCATACCAAACCAAAGAAGCGCTATTCCCCGAATTGTTGAAGTAGAAAAACTTTTTCAAAGTAAAGTTTGTTTTAAACCATTGATCTAGAGTGATCGCCTTTTTACCCGAGGGACATGTATAAACAGTGTTGTTTCCGTTTGACATGCTCATAACCTTGCTGCTCTTGATTGGGGCTGTGGTGTCGAATTCAACAATATTAGCCCAAAGATTCATCCCGGCTTGAGTTGTGTTGACCCCGATTCTTTCTCCAGCCTCTAGAATTATAGCTTGGTTGGTTACTAAAACCTGTGTTTGCGCTGTTGTGGCCGCGTTTCCAGCCCCTCCGATTCGATAATAAGCGCCGGCGACATAAAGAACTGGAAAAATGGTTGTGGTTGTTCCAGCCGTATTGTAGCCGACAATATAACTCACGCATGCTCTTTTTCCGGCAGGGCAGGTATACATATCCACGTTGCTTGCTCCTGCGTTAGAGACGAAGGCTGACGGAAATTTTACGCCTGGCAAATACACACCTTCAGGATGATAAATCAGATTGTTCGCATTATTTTGATTAGGCATTTAGATCTCCTGCACTGTGACCCACGCAAATTGAGTTGCCGCGGCTGCGTCGGTATTTATTACGATCGAGTCTCCTGCGTTCATGCAATTGCTTACTGATGAATTGGTCATGAAGGAACCATTTGAAACGGCTTGAGGGGTTGTAGGTAAAAGCATGTTGCTGGTTCCTGGAGAACCGCCGCTTGGAACGTGATAAAGGGAAACGTTTCTGCTTCCTCCGCTATTGTTCCAATAGTTAACCGATTTAACTAAGCTGGCTGATAAAGGGCTGAGATTATCGCTTACAAAAATAGCTGTTTTTCCTGAAGGGCAGGTATAAATCGTATTGTTTCCGCTGCCTAATGAAAGGAGCTTCGCAGTCTTGAAAGGAATATCCGAATCGAACTCCATGATGGAAATCCACACGTTGATTGACGACGTGCTTTGATTGGTCGAGATCGATTCGCCGGCTTCCAAAACGATGAGATTGACAATACCGCCTGCGCCTACCCCGATGGCTGTGGCTGTTTGAGTAGAATTCAGATTGTAATAATTGCCTCCCGATTTGAGCATTGGAGTGATGCTTGCGCTTCCTGAAGGGGAGCAATAGCTTATCCCCATGACGGCTGCTCTTTTTCCTGCGGGGCATGTATACCAGTCTACAGTTCCGCTGGCAGCTGGCAATCCTGAAATAGGAATGAAAGCCAATCCTGAAAGCTTATTGGTGTATCCAGCAGACATTGCATATCGGTTGATGAAATCTTGCACAGGCATATTACACCACCGTTAAGTTGCCGATTCCTGAAAGAACGAGCCAATCTGTATTGGCCGTAATACAAAGCAGGCGGACCGCATCATACCGTACTGTAGAAGCAACGCTCCCTCCGGCGCCGGATGTTGAGTCCACGCCATCCATGTGGATGATCTGTCCTGAGTTTTGCGCGATCTTCCACCCGCCCGCTCCCTTTCCTGCCACTTCGACCACATCTCCGACCGAAGCGCTGGAAGGAAGGGTAACAGTGACGAGGCTCGCATTGTTTGCGATGTATCCGTTATTCGCAGCAGCTGATTGAGATGTTCCGGAAACTGTATTCCATGCGATGCCTCCGCCCCCGCCTCCGCCTCCAGCCGCCCATTTTACGCCGGATGCTTGCGTCGAATCCGCTGTTAAAACAAAAGTGTCTGCGCCGATCGATAGGGGGGAGAAGGTCCCGGCGCCCGTACCGATTAGGATTACGCCTTTTGCCGTATAGTCTGCGAAACCGATCAGAGTATCTGCTGCTCTATTGGGGAATGTGTAGACTCCAGATCCTGCAAATTGATTGGTGAGGGTATAGTCGCCGTTTCCGTTGTGGGTGACGGTTCTTTTAGTTATTCCGCCTCCTATGCTGAACCCGACCAATAGATTAGAAATATCAAGATTAACTGCTGAAATGCTGGCCATTTTTTCTCCTTTTTATTATTCGAAGCACCCCCAAATTGGACTAATTATCACAAAAACCTACGCAGTTTTCTCTTGTGGTTTCTCTTCAGGTTTGTTGCTTAAAGCATCCAGCAGCCTTCCCTTCACTCCAGCGTGATCGAATGGAATAAGAGGATCAACCCAGATATCCACTCCGGCTTCTCTCGCTTTACGGCAAAAGACATAGTCTTCTCCCCAGAATTCTCCTTCCCAAAGTTCTGTATTGAAGAAAAGCCAGCCGTTTTCTTTCTTCATGCTTTCATGTTTCGGCTCGAAATAAAGCTCAGGAAATTTCTTCATTAACTTTTCAATGACGCTTCTAGTCATCAACATAAAGCCTGCTGGGATGTATTGCATTTTCAATAAGCCATTTTCTTCTACGATCGACGAGTCATCGTTGTTAAATGTTCTAAAAGTAAATGTTTTACCGTCTCTTCCTGGGTAAACACCTGCTATAAATTCTTTGTCAGCCAGAAGCATCTTAAGAACAAACTGAGGAACCCACCCAAGATCGGAATCAATGCATAGCAAATGAGTAGCGTCGCTTTGCATAAATAGCTTTAAGATTCGGTTTCTTTCTGCAACTAAAAGAGATCCAGAAGTGGTAATATTGTATGCGACTTGAACACCGTTATTTAAAAGAAGCATAGTAGTCTCTGATAAAGCGATCGCATAAGGTACATGAACGCTTCCGTCGTATGCTGGTGTTGCTATCATTACTTTTTTCATTTTTTTTCCTTGTTCGTGGTTGTTTGTTTTTGTTATTGAGCCTTGATATAAAGGGATCGGGAAAACATGTTTGCAGGCTCTTGCGTGATTGCCAACTGATTATCCATCGGCAATTGAAATTGAGTGCTAGTCGCATATTGATAATCAGTCGGAGAGGTATAAATATATCCACCTTGTCCAACGGTTACAAATTTATTGTTAGCACTTATTACGTCCATAAGAGCAGAAGCATTTGTACTTGAACTAACATTATTATTTTGAATCCAATTTGTACCGTTTGTTGAAGTGAAAACAGTAGCTCCAATAATATTATTTCCTACAGCAACAAAAAGACCGTTATTAAATGTAACTCCTCTAAAAGCGGAAGGAAATGGTAAGACAAGTGGTGTTTGAACAGCCCAAGTGATCGCATCGTTCGAAGTCATGAAATTTCCAGCGCTATTTATCGCAACCCAAAGGCTGTTTCCATAAGTGACCGAATAGTTAAAACTTGAAGTTGGCGTCTGCCGTGCAGTCCAAGTAATCCCGTCTGTCGACGTTCCCATTAAACCGATTCCAGCAGCATAGACATAGAGGCTGCCGCTATAGGCGAAATCATAGATGTTATTAGGGGAATTACTTATGCGAGTCGTCCAGGTGATAGCATTCGTTGAGGTTTGAATACCTCCGTTGAAATATCCAATGACAAATTTGTCAGTGTAAATTGCAGCCTGAACGGAATCCGTGTCATTTAATCCAGGAAAGTTTTTAGTCCAGGTTATACCGTCGGTCGAGGTTAAATGCGTGTTTGCTCCGACAGCATGGAATAAAGTTCCATCCCACACAACGCTATTCAAAGCAGAAGTCGTGTTGCTTGTTCTGGCCGTCCAAGTAATCCCGTCCGTTGAAGTTCTTAAAGAACCACCGGCGCCTACGGCTACAAAGATAGAATTTCCAAAGATCACTGCATTGATTACGCTTGCTGTCCCGGAAGTTCTAGCCGTCCAAGTGATCGCGTCTGTTGAGGTCGCAACGTTTCCGCCTGATCCTGCATAAAGGTAAACGCTTGCTCCGAAAGTGACGGTGTTAATTGTCGTGGTAGCAGGGGTTGTAAGTGTTCTGGATGTCCATGTAACCGCGTCTGTAGAAGTCGCTAAAAACGCTTGACCTGCTGAAAGGAAAAGAGCGCTGTTTAAATAGGCGACTTTATTAATTTGAGTAACAGTTCCAGAGTTTTGAGTTGTCCACGCAATCCCGTTTGTAGATGTTTCCATCACCCCTAATTGACCTGCCGCCAAAAATTTTGAAGCGCCATAAGCTAGGGTGTAAATAGTCGAGGTAGTTCCGCTAGGTCTTGCCGTCCAAGTAACTCCATCTGTAGAAGTCGCAATATTTCCATTCGATCCACCCATAACATAAAGACCGCCGCCATATGCTATGGCATTTGCAGCCACGCTTGCAGGCCAAGCAATAATAGGTGCTGTCCATCTATTACCATCGGTTGAAGTCGCATTGTTTGCGCCTCCTAGCCATACATATTTTTGACTTGGTGTTGCGCTATAAATGATATCTCCTGAAAGCCCTGGAAGCATCGTATACCAGCTGATCGCATCGGTAGAAGTAAGCATTGTAGCACCGTTGCCGCCAACAAAATGCACGCCATTTCCATAGGTTCCAGCTAGTAATGATTTATCTGTAGGAGTTTTGCGAGGCGTCCAAGTTACTGCATCAGTAGAGGTGAAAATATTACTTAAGGCGTACGCAACGAAAAGTCCATTTCCATAATGTAAACTTGTAAAGTTCGCGGTTGTTCCCGAGTATTGCTGAATCCAGTTTTGAGCTGGGCCGTTCAGAAGTCCGACTTGAGCAAATAAAGCAGGAAAAGAAGCTTGGGATAGAATGCTTCCATCGCATTTTTTCCATCCTAGAGCAGTGAAAGCGGAATCTCCACCGGCATTAGCGAAGTATTGCATGGAGCCGATTGCGCCGCCATTCTGAGCATCGACGTAGCTTTTAGTGGCAGCTTGAACAGGGGTTGTGGGGTCGCCATTTAAAAAAAGGTTTCCCGTCATCGTTCCGCCGCTTAAAGGAAGGTGCGGTACGCCTGGATCGTTAACTGAATTGTTTTTTGGCATTTTTTCCCCTAAATTTGATTTTTTTATTAAAAGAGCCGGTTACAAATAGCAACCGGCTCAAATCGTTAAACATAATTTAGGTTGCCTTGAGCGGAAAGAACCTGCCAATTTGTGTTTGCCACAGTGCAAACCATTCTCAAGCTGTCGCCGATGGAAGTTGAACTGATCGATCCGCCGGCGCCTACAGTAGTCGCAACGCTTCCGAATTGGATGCTTTGACCGGAGGCTTGGGCAATCGTAAAATTATGGGCTGCTTGAAGGTTTGTGATCTCCAATACAGTTCCCACAGCTGCTGTCGAAGGAAGATTGAAGGTTAAATCCGCGCCGGAAGCATTCGAGAAATAACCGTTTCCAGCCACCATTGAAACAGGGCCGGAAGTAGAATTAATCCAAGATGCGACACCCCCGCCGCCGCTTCCTCCGTTAGACGCCCACTTAACTCCTGAAGTTTGAGTTGAGTCGGCTGTTAAAACGTAGTTATCCGTTCCGACGGTTAAGGGAGTGAAAGTTCCTGCGCCGGTTCCGACGAGGATCACACCTTTTGCCGTGTAGTCCGCAAAACCTATCAAGGTGTCTGCTGCGCGGTTTGGGAATGTGTAGACTCCGGACCCTGCAAACTGATTGGTAAGGGTGTAGTCGCCATTTCCATTGTAGGTGACGGTTCTTTTAGTTGTTCCGCCCCCTATGCTGAATCCAACCGATAAGTTGGAAATGTCTAAGTTGACTGATGAATTATGAGCCATGTTCCTGCCTCTTTGTTGTTAATCGATGTTTGCGCTATCCATTCGGCGGGCCTTCCCGCTAGTTGAAGCGGATGCGCGTTTTCTGGTTTCTTGAGGAAGATTGTAAGAGGGGGAACAGAGGCATTGGGTTCATTGGGGATTTATTTCAGATGGCAGGAATTCCATTTTAAAGGGATTCTTAGCGAGTCTTCGAAGGCTCATGGCCAAGCTCCTTTCTTTTTTGTTTTTTCAATGGCTGAGCCGGCTCCTGCAAAAGGATGTACTCTTTGCTTTGCTGGATGAGCTGGACAAGCAAGCCTTCTAAAGTTTCTAGCCGGTTCCTCATCTGTTCGACAGCCTGCTGCAGAGCGAACATGCGGTTGACTTCCACTTGCTGCTGGAGAAGCATTCTTTTCGGAGCGCAATCAGAAATGACTTTCGGCTGTCCGGTTCCTCCTTCCTGCCACCATGATTCCATGAAATTTGGGCATTCCCTTTCAGTAGCGCACAATTTGCTCTTGACGAAGGGGCAGTTTTCTTTGCATGAAGTACAGTCCATTGGGTTCTCCTTTAATGAATTTTTAGGGTTGTTTTTGGCATAAAATACCTGTTGCAGCTAAGGGCCTCCATGAAGCGCCGTGATTGTGGGCTTGGCTTCCACCCACGCTAGAGGTCGTTGCAAAGTTGGTTCCGCTTTGATTCGTGCTTCCCACTCTTTGAGAAAGATTTCCCTTTTGATCCGATTTGTAGAGAGTGATTTGGTGGGTATGGGCTGGGATTTGATCGGTCGTAAGAGTGTGATCCGCTGTCTGCCACGTTCCTTGAGGCAGCGCGCCTCCAACTGTGTAAGTGGATCCGCCTTTGACTCCTAGAAGGCAGTCGCCGACGGGGATCGTCACCCATCCGCTAGGGGCCACATCTTGGTAGAACCAAAGCTGGGTGCCTGCGGCAAAGCTGACCTGGTCGAATCTAATCTGATAATTCGTCGAACCTCTTCCTATGACAAGCAAGTCATTGTTGAGGGCTGTGCTTGGAAGAGGATCGAATAGCGAAATATCAAAATTCCTTATTTGGGCAATGGTTGCCTTTTTATCGGTAAATCCTTGATGAACGATGGTGAGATCATTTGCCGGGTCTATTACGTCTACGGGATCAAGATCGCTTATTAATACTGGTGTGCTCATAGTTTCTCCTTAGGACGGAATAATTTTTGATTGTCCCCAAGCGATGATGGTTGCCGGATTTGCAGCTCCTGTAATAGGAACCGAAGTCCCGGAAATCACTCCAATATCCAGGGTCGCTCCTGCTATCTTTGTCAAGGTCACAGTTCCTCCGATATTCGCTCCGATGGCATAGAGGTAGTGGGTCGGGCTTGCGGTATCTACGGCGAACAGAACGCAAAGGGACCCGCTGATCGGGAAGATATTAGTTCCGGATCCGTCAGTGACAATGGCCTGCTCTTCCTGCTGCTTGAACCAATTCAGCCATCTCCAGGTATAGCGGGCTAGCCAGTTGAACCAATTCCTCGGCGGATATTCCAAGCGCGCCCATCCTTCCAGTTTTTTCTCTGGAGGAGGTTCAAGGACGTTGTTCTGGCCTGATATTGGATCTACAACATCATTTTCAGCCCATTCCGGAAGAACTGTCGGTTTCGATACCATGGGGTCTCCTTAAGGTGGCGGCGGCGTCGAGCCGTCGAACATAATTACTTCTGCTAATTGGCCTGCTCCGGCCGTATCAATCGGCGTTCCAAATTCAGCAAAGCAGCCTCCAAAGGTCGGATTGACAACGTTGCCTGCATTTACCGCTAAAAGATCTGTCGTTTGCACTTGAAGGTTTCTGAAATCGAATGGGTCGGCTTCAAAAGGAGAGACATCTAGCAGCTCTATGATCGGATCTCCGCTGAAAACAAATGGAAGAGGAACCCCGTAAGTTGCTGTAATCGGCGTGTATTGAACAGCTGCGGGGCTTACCGATTGAATCGCCGAGACAAGCTGTTCCGGAGGAACCGAGAAGGTGACTCCATCTGTATCCATTTGAAAAGCCGCCGGATAATACTCGTGATAGCGCACCTTGGTTGCTTTAGTTAAGAATTTGAGGACGGCTATCACTTCCTCGGGCGTTCCGTTTGATTTGTTGATGAAGATTTGGAATTTCAATTTTTCCCGGTAATCTTCATCGCCTTCATCCGGAAGCCTTGCCAGACCTAATATTTGCCCTAATCCGTCGAGCTGGACGCCGACGGCTGTTTCAATAGAACGGTCGAACTTCAGCGTTTGATTGACATCGTCGATTTCTTGAAATTGTGTGACGAAAGCCTGGATCAGCCGTTGGAACCTGCTGTACTCTCCGTCAAGCAAGCTTTGTTGAAACTGCCCGGCAAGGAGTGCGATTGCTCTTTGCACATGATTCGGTATTAAGACCATCCGTCCGCCTCCTGGTTCTTCATACCGTCACCGTGATGCGCGATAAATCGAATACCGCTATTTCATTTTCTTGAATTGGAATATCCGCAGTCCCGTAAAGCGGGCTGTCTCCGGGTCCGTTGGTGGCGGCGATCTGCATCGCGCCGCTTGCAATCCCCGGGACGGTGAAAATTTGAGCCAGAACCCTCTGTAAAAGAACATCGACCCCGATCCCCAGATTGTTTCCGTAAGTATTGATGGCGTCAGCTACCAAGTCCTGCCCATTCGGGGGGAATGTCTCTTCGGAATAGAGGGTTAATGCAACCGTAACCCAAATGTAGATGGGGGTGGGGCGGCTGAAGTTGATGACTTGCTGCTCGCCTTGTGAGTCGGTGATGGTAAAGGACGTATTACCGAAGGTTTGGATGCCCGCCGGTTTGGTAAGCCAGATTTTATTTGCAACGTCAGCATCGGAACCTCCTTCTACGACTGCTTCGAAACTTTTGGCAAGGCGCCCGCCTTTGAATACGGCTTCCGCCTGGCTTGCGCCCCCTGTGACTGAAAATGTTGTGATAGCGACTTCGACAGCTTCTTTCATGGACACTGTGATTGTCCGGTTCGCTGTTCCGCCTACAACAGCGGAGGCGATTTGCGGCTGGTTGGCGATGACGACTGCAATCGCATTCATTGTATCCAAATGGGAAGTGGCGTACGTGACGATGGGAAGCGTCTGAATGGTATTGAAAACAATTGTTATTGTATTTCCCGGGACTAGGTCTTGATTCAAGACGATGTCGATCGGTTCCTGCGTCATCGTTCTATTTTCGAAAATGAAGGCGGAAGTGACCCCTGGAACCTGCTGAAGCAGCCTAGCTCTGATGGATTCAACCGTACCTGCTCCCAAAAGGCGGATCGAATTGTTTCTTCTGATGCGCAGCTCTGAATCGGTTTCGATGAACCGCCCGGTAACGCCGGCTTTGGGATTATTGATTGAATTCCATCCTGAAATAGGGGTTAGGATTTCAACCAGCGTATTGACCGGAGCTGCGATAGGCGCAAAATCTTGGGAGAGGAAGGTAATGGGAGAGGACTGCGAGGTAATGCTTAAATTCGTCCCCACGCTGATCGAGAACGGAGCGTCTGGATCATCGGCGGCAATGGATATGCTTCCAGTCAGATCGGTTGCCAAGACCGTTGAAATTGCAGCATTAATGATGCTGGTTAGATTTTGCGATACCGCATTGATTGTCGGCGTATCAAAAGTCACGGCATAGGTCGGCTGCGATGCGCCTCCTGTGATCACGATCGAATTCACAACTACATTTTTTCCCAGGACAGGAATGATGCTGATGATATTTGGATTGGTCGGAGTAGCCGATAAAACATCAGGATTGGCTGCCATCGCAGCTGCTAAATCTGCAAGGGTTTGATTATTGCTTGTATTGAAAGGAACCGCAGGAAGGGTCGTGCCGTTCAGTGTGGCGACAATGGAATTTCCGGTGACAAAGCTCCCTGTGAAAGCGATGATTGGAAGAGAATAAGTGAGGGTCTGGTTATTGATAATCGCCGTGTAGGATTGAGGCGCTGCCGCAGCGACTAGGATGGAAGCGGATGCTGCATTCGACCGCGAGATAAAAGAATCGGTCTGGCAGAAGAACACGGCCCCTGTATCCGGGATTCTAGCCAGAGCGCCTTGATTGATAAGAGTTCCTTCCAATCCGGAGCAAACGGCCGTGACGTTTGTCTGCTGGGCTGCAAGCCTTGTAATGGCATTTAGCTGCACGACATTATCAAGGCTGATGCCTTCTGCGGAATTGGGATACTGGCTGAAATACACATCCTGCATATTTTCCCAGATGTCGGCTTCGACTTTTGAGAGAACGCCGATGAGCTGTCCGAAAATAGACTGGGGATCGAGGTTGATTTCTCCGAAAGCTGCAAGCAGAAGGTTTTGATTTTCCGCATGAATATCCGGGAGGCGTTTGATTTTAAATCCTTGAGGAGTAAGTCCGAATTGCGATGTCATGCCACGAGCTCCTCTGTCAGAGTGATTTCTCCTTGGGTAGTGATTACGGAGAAAACGACGGAGTAGACGCGCCGCCGGGCATCGAAGCTGCTGGCGAAGCTGAGGATCTGATTAACTCCTGGGGTGTCGAGGATCTCTTCTTTAAGAACGCTTTCAATGCGGATTTGATTGGGGGCTTTGATGAAGAAATCGTCGTAATAGGGGACGCCGGCATTGGTATCTAAAAACCATTCCCCCAGGATGAAGCGGAGCCTGATCGCCAAATTTTGCGCAATTTGATCCCGGCCATCCACTAGTTGAAGGTCGAAATTTTCTAAGAGCAGATCGCCGGTTGTCGGATCCAGAGCGATATCTTTCATGAAGCCTCGTTAACTCAAAAACGTTTCCTAAAGCGTTTATTGGTGGGTATTTGAGTTAATCGAGTCTATTGAGAATGCTTTGATGCTATTAAGGAATCGATCCCTTGATAGAGTCCAAAGCTAATTTTAAAGTTGCGTACGTGGGTCCTAATCCTTGGAAAATCGGACTTCCTGGAGCTGTCGTCACAGAAGTTGCTAAAATTCCAAGTATGCTGCTGACGATATCGAGTACTTCCGTTGAAGCATTTCCTATCGCCACTTTTGAAGCTGTTTGGATTTGAATATCTCCGCTAGCTTTAATTCTTATATTAGAGTTTTTATATGTTAAAAGCACGTCTTCATTGTTTTCGGATAAAGAATTTTCTGAGAATGGCATCAGGCCCATGATTGCCACGGCGTCCGAAAGGTCGAATTTTCTTGGATCGTTGGGGGCGACTACGCCTCCTACTGATTTCCAAAGATCCGTGCTTCTTTCAATAAACAAAAGCAGGCAGTTGTCGCCAGGCATAACAGGAAAAGTAAGGCTGGCTCCCCCCGCTTTCGGAAAGACCACGGGAACATTATTGAGGATCGGCATTTCTTGAGTGGTTCCGTCCAAATAACTCTTCTTTAAACAGGGCTGTATTGAAGCCTTTTGGGTCGAGTAGTCATAAGATATGACTTGGCCGGGGAGCGCCGTATGGACGTCGTAAAGCTGAAATTGGATAGCCTGCCTCATTGCATCGGTCATTGTGGTCATATTAAGATGATCTCCATGATTGAGCGCCAATTGGGTCCGAAGGTGTCTCCCTCGTGCTTGATTGAAAAGACAGAGTAGGGTCCGTCCAGCCCGATTCTTTGGGATTTTACGTTGATCAAGTCTCCTGGGAGGATATCGGGGCGCAATGTTGTTGCAACGATGTAGCCTGTCTTCGGACCGTCCAAATAAAGGCTGGCTCTTTTATCTGTGAATCTTTGAGGAATGCCAATCATTCCTGTATCGGCGTTGATTTCCACTGCCGGTTTTGACGTGGTGCCGAATTGCGGAATGATCTGCAGCTTTCCATTTTGAACGCTCCATTTCAGTCCGAGCCTGGATACGGTCTTATCGATCGCATTTTTGCCCATTCCTATGAATTCAAAACCTTGCTCATAAATAATATTGTCAGTAGGAGAAAACTCAGAAATAGTAAGGCCCATTTGCTGCGCGATCGTCTCGACAACCTGGCGGACTGCGACCTTTTCCTTGAAGCTAACGGAGATATTCTTTTGATTAAGGATCCGCTCTCCGTCTCCGCAGTCCAAAGTGGTGATGATTTCCGGCTGGTCGTATGCATGGCTGACTTGGGTGGTATTCCCAATGAAAAGCAATTGCTCTCCGGCATCCTGGCTGTATCCGGCCGATACAATGACTTGGTCTCCATAATCTTTAATCCTGTTTCTATTTTCCTGGCTTAAGTTCCATATTTTCACCGAGGCTGTGTTCGCCGACCATGCTAGATTCTTCTGCATGGAAAAAGCTATGCGCAAGTTTGCAAGTTTTATGCTTCCGATATATCCATTGAAAGTGGAATTTCTTAAATCTATTTCAACGCTTGCAATTCGATTAAACCGGGTCATTTAAACAAACTCCCCTAAAGCATAATAAATTAATTCGGCTACATCCCCCATGTCGTAGCGCTGGATTTTCCCTTGGCCTCCGATAATGTTTTCGCAGACGATGTCTCCGCTCGGCTTTCCGTTTGCAACATACTGGGCTGTCAAATCGTAATTGGCGACTACCTTGATTCCGAGGATGATAGGGACTAGATCGCGTGTCAAAATATCCATAACCCAGTATTCATTCATCGCATTCCAACTGAAGGAGAGGATGAAAGTCTGGCTGCCGAGCTCGATCTGCTCCTGCCATTGCGATGGCTCCTTAAATGGTATGATTTGCATTATGCAACCCCCAGAATTTGGCTCTTTACAGATAGAACGGCGGGCAGAATGTTGCCTGGAATGGGAGCTAGCGATTGAACGCCTGCATTGATGCCACTTGATGCTTGGTCCTTCAGACTATCGGGAGGGTCGTTCTGAATGATTGGGTAGTTGGCATTTGAAGCCACGGTGTCTCTAGGTATTTTGGTTTGGATGCCTCCGAAAATATTTCCCTGGTCGAGAAGCAGCCTGACGGAAGTGTCGAATACAATTCTTTGAAGTTCGATTGTGAAAGTCAGGGATTGCCCGGTTCTTATATCTCTTGGGACGTCAAGTGTCGTAATAGCCATGTTTTTATACACCTTCAGCCCGGTCACGACAGTGACTACATCCCTGTTTTGATGAAGCTGGATCAGGCGGTTGAACGCGTCGATGGACCGGTTGAACGGAGCAAAGATGGAAAGAGGAGTGTCCGTGACCAGCCCGACAAGAACCACTATGTCCGGCTCGTTGATGATGTGGTCCGAAACAATGGTTCCATCCTCGACGGGATAATTTGTCACTCGGGATGCAAAGCGGTGCTCCTCGCGGATAGTTACATCCAAATCGATCGATCCAATTTTAGGGCTCGGGTATTTTTTTCCGAATAGAAGAGACAAGACCATCATTCCACCTGCGGGTTGTTATTATAGATTTCTCTTACCTGGTCGATCAAAGCGCTTTTAATCGCTTCATCAACTGTTTCGCGCAGGACGGTTTGCTGCTGTTCAGTTGTTCCTGGAGGAACCTGCATCTCTATTTTCGTGTCGATGTTGAAATTTTGTTCTGTGACTACTGCGGGAGCATTTTTAGCAGCTTGATTTTCCATTATCCGATTAATTTTCTGAGTGGTTTCCACTTCAAAGTCAGGGATTTCCGCTAAGTCCGACATGATTTCTCGATGGATCCCTTCGCCGATCAAATTGAAAGCTCCCTTGATTCCCCGGGCCACATAGCCGATGCCTTTCATAACGACTTCAAGAACTTTCACGCCGGCTGTTATTGCCGGCAGAATATCTTCGACAAAAGCTATTTTGAAAGACTCGAAAGTATTCCAAAAAGAACGGATGGATTTATTGACATCTTCAAAAGCCGGGAGCGAATCTTCGAGCGATTTAGCATAGTCGCCGTATTTGCTAGTCAAAACATCGAGATTGTCTCCTGCTTCTTTTGCGAACTTGATGAATTTTTGCGCGTCTTCTTCGCCGAAAAAGAACTTTGCTATGGTGAACTTTTCTGTTTCCGTGCGCGCTTCATTGATTCTTTTAAGAATATCGACGAAAAGGTCGCGGGCGTTTTTGACTTCCCCGGTGAACTTGTCGCGGAATTCAATGCCTGTGTAGTAGGCGACGTTTGCCAAATCCCCCATGCCGTATTTGGCATCCCGCAGCATTTTGCTGAGGTTTTTCAAGGTTGATTCGAAGTTTTTAGGATCGATTCTGAAATCTTCGGCTGTTCTTCTGAGCTTGAGGAACTCCTGGAAAGAAATGCCTATACTTTTTGCCAAGTCATTGGCATCAAGGGTTGCGTCGGAAATATCTTTGAAGAAATCCAATGTTTTGGACACAAAGGCAGCGGCAGCCGTCGCAGCAATAGCAAACTTGGTTTTAAAGCCAATGATTGTGCGATTGAAATCTTCAACGCCTCTCTTATCGACTGTGAACCCGAGAACGGTTGTGAGCTCTCTGACTACTGTCATTTCGACCCTTTCCTTTTAGATTCTTCCAATAGATCGAGCCTCATATCCAGCAGAGCATTCGCCCTCATCAGATCATCTAAACTCCATGAACGCTCGATCTCCTCTAAAGAAGCGATTCCTTCCAATATTATGCGCCAGAAAAGAAACTCGCTCTTTATGTCCGTATGGAGGTTTTTCTCGTATCTGGCTGACGATTCTGCGGCATCGGAGCTGTGGCTTCGAATAGGCGTCCAATACCGCTCTCCCCAAAAAAAGAACCAAAGTTGCAGTCGATGACAAACCATAGGACCTGCATGAGAGTTCCCAGATCGCCGGCAAATTCGATATCGATGACGGAATCGGTAAGCTCCATGCCGTCTTTCCGGACTCCTTGGCATAGTTCGAGTACTAGGCTTTCAAAAGTTTTATCATCTAGCTGAGCCATTAAAGATTCTACGGCGCGCACTGCTTCCCCCTTCGAAAATGGAAGCCCGGACATGCTTTCGCTGCCTGCTCCCGGCAGAAATAGATGGGCGAGAGCCGGGCCGAACAGCCGCAGCAATTTTGCTTTAAGGCGGAGCGCCCTCCTTGCTGGAAGCTGCGTAACAGAATAGACAGCCCCGTTGATTTGCTTTTCTTTTGTTTGAATCATACATTTACTCCATTGCTTCCGACGAAGACATCAAGATCGACTAGATCGAGAACCCATTCGCGGTTTGCGAGGTCTTTTCCGAATTCCGAAGAGGGGTACTTTTTAACCCATCCCGTTGCACTAAAAAATATGGAATTGCCGCTAAGGTCTTTGACCAAAATAGGAACAACTCCTGCATTTGTAAGCTCGTCGGTATTGGCAAGTCCGGATAGCACGTCGTTGCTAGGGCTCGACTGCTTCAGGGTGATGGTCATATTTCCGGAGCGGTTATTGCTTTTGATCCGCGTGCTTGTGCCATCCGCTCCAGTGACTTTCGTCCATTGATTATCGTCTCTATCGATAGTAAGGAAGGAGCCGTCGGCAAAACCGCTCATTGGAACCCCGCCTACCGTGATGATGACCTGCTTAGGGTCGTAAGTTCTTACTGCCATAAATTATCTCCTGCTCTTTAAACGGTGACGGTTCCTGTGATGTTGATTGCATGGATGGCGCCCGCCAAGGTGGCTTGGAATTTGACATTTTTCAAAATCCGCTGCGTTTTATCCGTTGGAGGCACGCTTGCAGCCTTCGGCACTGTCACAGTCGGGGCCGGATCGTTCGCAATAAAATTATTGCTGATTCCCAGCTGAAGGGCGCGCTTGACTTCGGATTCAATGGCCGTGATCCCTGCGTCTGTGTAGGGAACCTTATTGCTGTTCACAAGCACTGAATAGACGAATTCTTGAATTCTCGAGGTCAGCCAATCCACTCCGCGCACGATATCTATGAATTCTCCCTGGGCGACGGTTCCTTCCCTTGTAATTCCGACTCCGCCGATGAATTCGTAGGTGTTGGCTTTCTTATTTCTAGCGTTTTGGGATTGGGTGCTTGTCAGGTTGGAATATGAAATAGAATTCAGGCGTTTAAATTTCCACGTTTCGGAGCCGGGATCCAGAGGAAGAACTCCGCCGAACCACGCGCACTCAGGAAAGTCGTTTGCTGCATCCTGATGGTAAAGAACGAAAGTTCTCACGTATCCGGCTTGGTTGCACTTGGCTGCAATGGAAGACAAGTCTATGCCGGCAGCTAAGTTGATGATGTCTGGATCTGCCGAAGCTGTGCCGAAAAGTTTGACCTGCCCCTCTGCCCACCCGGCAGCCGAAAATACGGTAGCTGCCGTTCTGTCGGTAAGGGCGAGTGCATACCAGCTGTCGTCGACTAATTGAACGGCATTCAGGTCGTTTACCACCGTGTCTGAAGGAGTGTAAGGATTGATGATCAGCCCGAATTGCTTGCTCAAAATTCCATCCGATACGCTTAGGACGAATCCTGTTCCCGAGACGTTGGCTATTATTTCAAAACTGCCGTCGAGATTATCCGAAGCGCTGACAGGAACAGCCGTCTGCGTTGAAATAATCTGAGTTAAAGCTGCTGCGATATCTTCATTGGTTTGCACTTCATTCAAAGTGGTGTAAGTAAATGCAACGCCGTTGATTGTTACTGTGTAGTCGGTATTGGGATCGACCTGCGTGACAGTTACTCTCGCTTTATCCGGATTGACGATCGTCGAGCTTACATCAAGAGTGTAGGGGACCCCCGGCACATCGGCTGCCAGAGAAAATGTGCCGTCTAGGTTGTCCGTAGCTGTAACCCCTAGCGTTGCTGCGTTGATTGCAGTGACCAAGGCTTCTGCGATCGATTCAGGAGAAACAGACTGAGTGGGCGTTGAGATTGCAGCCGTCGGCTGGCTCGCGCCTCCAGTTACAACCAAGGAATTGATGATTGCTGAAATATTGGGCTTTCCGAAGACGTTTATGACGAGATTCGATCCCGTAATGCTGACGGAATCGACAGCAGGGTTGGCTTCAAGAGCTGTTGCAATATCGTTCATTGTCGTGATTTGATCGGTATTGAAAGGAATTGGAGTCAGAGGAGTTCCGTTTAAGGTGATGGCGATGGAGTTTCCCGTAACAAAATTTCCGCTCATGGTCACTATGGAATTTTGAGCAGTCGGGGTTGAGGGGACTGTTATATCGCTCCCGTTGATCGTGGTGGTATAATTGAATGGAGACATGGCTGTTTCAACCAATATGATAGCGCTGTCCACCGTTCTCCGCCCAATGGCTATCTGCTCAGGGCTTAGATTCTGGCTGAAAGCTTCCTGGGCAGCGATATATTCAAGATCAGTCGGAATGAAGTCGTTGCCCACTGCCTGAATATTGCTATAGAATCTAATGCGATCATTAAACCGCTTGTGGGTTCCCAAAATCATGAGAAGGCCAAAGCCAGCTTCCGAGACAGTTTGAGTATCTCTGGTGATCTGCACGTTTACGATGTCGCTTAATGGCATATTTTCTCCTATGGTATTGTGGTCGTGTGATCGTAGACCACGCTACCGCTGGCATCTTGATAAATTTCTTCTACTTCCACGGTCTCAATCAGACCTAAATTATCTTGGTAGTCTTGTCCGATTCTAAATAGGACATCCATGGCAGCCCGCTTCTCAAACCGCGAGTCCAAAAGTTCTGTAGTGTCGTTAATGCCGAAGTGGTTCACAAAAACGATTCCATTGGCTCTTAGGGAGTCGAGAACAGTTTGCTTCTGCAGGCTGCTTCTCAAGTTTTCAAGTCGGGTAATGCAGTCTCCGCCGTAAGTTTGGATTTGCAGAGTGAATTCCCGGTCTCCGACCATATCGACCAATCCGGAGGCATCTGCTCTTGGGGTGTAGTCCTCGCCGATTTGATTCAAAGGGCTGAGCAATAAAGTCACATACGGCTGGGCAGGGCGCGGAGCATTTTCATTTAAGAAAATGACCGAACAGCCGGGAGAATTGGCCAATGCCCAAGCATACAAATTGGTCTTTACCGTCTCAAAATCAAGCGGCATTCTTCTTCTCTCCGTATAAGACAAGAACGGAGTGGAGCTGGTGCCCTTCCATTTCTATATTCAGCACATAGAACGTGTCGTATTTGATATCGAAAAGACGCCATGCGTTATCTTTGATTTCCTTTAGAAACTCATTCAACCTGGATTCCAGAATCGAATAGTCCGTTTCCGAGATGATTTTTGCCTTCATTATTGACCCTCCAGGCGCAAAACTATGTATTTGTAATGGTTTACCAGACCCATTGCAGGGGCGTTCTGCCATGGAAAGACCTGAACCACTTCAAAAGTCTTCCCGAAGAAAAGAACAAGATCCGGGTTCAGAGCCGTCACCGTATTGATGACAGCGGAAGTAAAAAGCTTATAGCCTTCCGAATCTCTTCTAGCTTCCGGCAGCTCCTGCATTTCTTCGCCCTTCATGGGCTGGATGCTGGATGTTATTTGAGTATCTGTGTAAGAGCCGTCGCTCCAGCGCCCATTGGTATAGCCCCCGCTTTGAAAGCGGCGCAGCGTTACCGGCGAGCGGAAGATCTCGAACGGCGATGTCATTTGAGCACCGCCTTATAGCGGACCGACTGCACCATCTGGCCGAAGTCGATCAAAGGCTTGGAGCTCTTTTTAATAGCAATAGTCCTTGGGGAATTGGGGGGAGAAACAATGGCGCGGATCTTTTGCACGATAAGCTTGGTCATCAGCTGGCCTATCAGGCCCAGCGATTGCTCCGTCGTTCTTTGTCCGTCTAAAATCTTATTGTATTCTCCTTGGATCGCCTTATTGATCAATGCCTTGTTCTCATCGAAACTAGTAGACATGAACGGTCTGGCCGGGATGGTTTTCGTCCCGAATTCATTTTCCGCTGCTATCTGTGGAATTGAAAGGCCGGCAGTCTGCTTCCGCTGTCCCTTCACCTGAGCTTTAGTCACGGTTCCTTCTTGAAAACCGACTTTGACATAGGAGCCATCCAGCAAAGCAATCTGCCTTTGGATTTCCTCGAAGCCTAGATCCTTATCCTTGACAACAGCACGCATTGATCACCGCAAAGTTAGGGGGTAGGTTTGTTACAGTCGAACCGATGACGGTTCTTTTGATTAAGTCCTTGTACAGCCTGCCATATTGGGTAGCGTCCAAAATCGACGAATCCGGCGAGATGGCCAATCCAATGGAAAGCTCTCCCTCGCTAAGATTAGTAGCGACTCCGGTTTGAGGGCTTGTTTGCAATTGGAGCCAATGAGCCAAAAGATAAACGTAGGCCAGAACGCCGCAGCAAGATAAGACCCGCTCATTGACCTGGCATCTCAACAAACCAATCATGGTATTGTAGTTGGCCAGCTTCGCCGGATCGGTCGTATAGAACTGAGGCGCAATGACAAACAACGTATCAATTATCGTTTGACTTGGTATTGGATCCGAAATGCTCATTTTCTTCTTCCTCCGCTTGATGGGAAATTTTATGAAGCTGTTTTTTAGCTGCATCCACGACCTTGTCTCTGCCGTCTTCATCGATGATTCGATTCAGATAGGCGTGGTCGTAAATTTGAGGGATGAGTTTCATCATCTCCTTAACAGACTTCTTTCCGTCCGCCTCTTTATCTTGGGATTCGGGGATGATGACGATGATTCCTTCTTCAACCCTATGCTGGAATAAAGGGTGAAGGAGGAGGGCTTTGAGTTCGCCCTCCGGAATCTCGTTGATCCCTGGCATCAGGCGGCTGGTGAAGTTACAATAGTAGACGTTCTTACCGTTGTACTTGACTAAAGCCATTAGATTCCCTCCCCGATGGACAGTGAAAGCGGGTAGTAGATAATGATCCCGCCATAGCGAGATTCGCAATTGATGATGAACTCAAGTCCGCGTTCTTGTGGCGGATATTGAGTAAACGGCATTGGAATCTCCATTGTGAGCTTGTCAGGGTTCTTCTCATAAGCGATCATGATGTCAACCCCGCCAGGTCCTGCGCCTTTCAGTTCAGGAACCCAGTCAACAGTTGTGATGAATGGATTGTTCTGAATGAAATACTCCAAGATCGTCGTATCGCTGTTAGCGGAACGAGGAGTTGAAGAGATCAAAGTGTATTGATCGATAGGAAGGATCAATGTGTTAGGCATTTCAACCCCGTTCGTGAGGGCTACAATGCCATTGGACAATTGGTTCATATCGCGCAAGATTTGATCCGGCGTTTTTGTCGTCCAAAGGGTAGAGCCGCCAGTACCGTCGGCAGGTACGGAAGCTGCAGGGATATTAGGATTATTGGTCAGGCCCAAAATATTGGCGGTATTGTCTCCAAACCAAGCAAGCCTGTTTACCTTTTGATCATTGGCTCTTCGAGTGGCATTAGCCTGGCGCTGTGTAAGGCTTCGGCCTACAAACATCGCCGCTCTAATTTCCTGCATCGAATAACCATAGCTGGCTCCAATGGATTTCACTGGAGTGATGAATTCCTTACCGCGAATATCGCAACGAGGAAAGTCATCGGCATAACTCGAAATGATTCGAGCAAGACCGGTTTCTTCGAAGGATTGATAAGTAATCGATTCCGCCCCAGGACCAGCTTCTGTGCTCACAGGAATGAGCTTGATGGCTTTAAGGGGAGGGAATTCAATGTCGTACGACTTTGATTTTATGTACTCGAGTTCGCGCGCAAAGAACGCAGTCTCTGCCGAGTCGAGATTAACGGTGACAATTTTATCCATTTTACTTTCTCCTTAGTTCGGCAAGTTGATTTCTAACGTTGCAACAGCGCCTGCAGTAGCTCCAACCGTGTATCTAGCAGTTGGAAGCGCAATAGCTCTTCCGCCGTCTGAATCCGCACGGAATCCGCCTGGGAGCAGAAGCCCGTTAGCAGCAAATCTCCAGTAAACCGGGCTGTCGCTGGTCAGGGTCTGTTCCGCCGCCACATAGATGCGTCCTCTAGTAAGCAGAGATACGCAGTCTCCCTGGAAATAAATCGGATTTCCGAAAGAACCGAGCTGGTTCAATGGGTTCGGTTTATTTTGAGTTCTTGCGCCGACTCCGTAGAATGTGTCCTGCGTGGTGTTTGTTATGGCTGCTGTAGCTTGCGATGCACCGCCTGTCACTGCGAACGAGTTGACGATGGCTGTGAATCCCTCTGTGGCTGTCACAGTGAGGGTATGGTTGCTTGGATCGCTCACGACTGCGGAAGCAATGTGAGGCTGAGCCAAGATCGCAGCTGCGATAGCGTTCATTGTTGCAGCGCTAGAGGTTGCAAACGTAATAGGAGCTAAAGCTACTCCATTGATGCTGACATTGATCACGTTGCCAGTGACCAAATCGGCGCTTATGACAGTAGTCGATAGATTGGACTGAGGGAGGCGGACGACGTAATCTTGGCCGATTACTTTTGCCAATCCGAGACCCACGTTGAAATTCTCAAATGCTATCGGAGAGAGGACGTTTTTAAAGCCGGAATCGGCTAAAAGACCTACGCTCCCGACATCCATTAAAAAAGGATAGCTTAGTTGTGGCATGGTATTTTACCTCCGGGCTTGAAACCATTTTTCATTTTGTCGATCATGGCCTGGCGGGCTCTGGAAGAATCGGCAGGCTGCTGATCGAGTTTAGTTCTGTATTCGACTGGGGTCGCAATGACTTGGGAAGGAGCCGGCTCCATGTCTTCAAGCAGAGCGTCGAATCTCGCTTGAATGTAGACCGCGGTCTTTCCGTCTAGATTTGCGTTTTTTTGGCGCGCTTTGATGACTTCTTTCTTGATTTCCAAGTCGGACATGTCATCAATTCTGGCCAAGGCTTTAGAGTCCAGAACGCTTTCTGCAACTTTCTGCAGCTTGACGCGTTCTCTAACGAGAGATCTGATAAATGCAGCGTCCATGTTGTTGTATTTGTCATTCTCTCTTTTCTCTTTGTCCTGTGGCTTCATGGGAACGCGTTCGCCGTTGGGAGCTTTCACAGGAGTTTCATGGGTTGCATAAGGATTTTCCTTAGACATGTAGCCCACTTCCTTCTCCTCTTTTTCCTCTCCCTCGTCTTCCTCTTCTTCGAGGTCGATATCCCCATTTTTTATCGAGCTTAATTCAGCCGATAACCGATCTCTTTCTTCGGCTATCCTGCTTCTTTCTGCCTCGAGATTTGCGACGCGGGCAAGCAGCTGCTCAACTTGATTAGCTACGTTGTCCTCCATCAAAACCTCGTCATCGTCAATTTTGACTTTCCTTTTAGCCATATCGGCCTCCTCTATTAAGATTTCTTCTGCATCGAAACTGTCTAATGCTATTCTTGCCTCGCTGCCTGCTCGGGCATTGTCGACAATGCTGAGATGGTTGTATTTGATATTGGATTGACGGAAGTTGTAGGGCTGGCCGTTGTAACTGCCTTCTTCCGGAATAAGATCGACGGTATATCCTAGAGACAGCTCTCTGCGGTTTCTTTCGGTAACGTCCTTGATGCTCGCAAGATCTGTGATCACCAAATTAGATAGGACGAACTCGCCGTCTTGGGTAATTGTTTCCCCTGTGTATCCAATGGCGAGCCGCTTGGCATTTTCAGCCGAGACAAGCCGTTCTTCAGGATGCCCATTTGTCACAGGAATCATTTTCATGCTGTCCAGACTGTCTGTTTTGAAAACTTCGTCTGGATGGCGCAATTCTTTGCGGATTGTTCCGTCGGGATTTTTATATAGGAAAACGCCGGTGCGGGTGACTATGGCGTTGGCTTTGATGTATCCTTCGTCTGTAATGAAGGCATCGCCCTTGACCTGTCCTCTATCAAAACGAGCAACATCATTTAACTTCATTTTTCCTCTACCCAAAAATCAAATTGTTAGAATTTCAACCCATTCTAAGAGAAAAGGTTGGCTAACTGGTTAAGTGGATGGCTGGGTAGCTGGATGTATGGTTTTCTGGAAATCTTATTGGTTGGATAGAAGAGAAGATGGGTCTAGATATCCAAGAGTCCTTCTAAAACTGGAACAGCGACGCATCGGCAATTTATATCAGTTCCCGGATGGCCAGTATCTTTCGGAGGGTTGTCCCACCGAAATTTCTTTCCATCATGGGCTTTATGGGTAGGACGAACTCTTTCATCGCCTGCCGTTTGCCAGATGTATTCCTCGACGCCTAATTCTTGCTGCCTTAGCTTTGTCAAGCTCGCATTCAATTTAGACGTCTGGTCCCGCGCAATCAAACGCGCGCGCCGTCTAGTAATTCCGAATCTTTCTTGGATGGATTGAGTCATTGAGTGAAATCTGCTTCCTTCCTGCAGCCCTCTCTCGATGATCTGTGCGACCTGTTCGAGTTCTTGCGCTGGAAGAGAGCGGATTAATTGAGCATTTTGGCTGCCGAACAGTTTTAACTGATCTTGAAGCCAAGGCTGATCGATAAAAATATCAATTCCGAATACGGAATTGTTGATTCTGTCGAACTGCCTTTTGTTGTATTTGGCGACTTGTACGCCAATTTTTTTCGATTCCGCTATGGTTTCTTCAACTTTACCCTTTATAGCGTGTATTACAGAATTTATCAACCTTTTTAGTGTTTCTGAAAAATCATCGCCCCTTGCCCGGGAGCTCGGATAGAGCTGTTCCACCTCTGAAATCAGAGAGGGGAGTGCGGGGATGATGATCTCTTTAATTTGTTTTTTTAATTCGTTTGTCAGCGAGAAAAGAACTCTCGTATATTCCCGTTCCTGGGAAGAAGGCGGATGCCATTTCGGAGGATTTTTCATTTTGGCAGCCTGCCGTTTGCTTAATCGCCGCTGTTTGATTTTAACAATTTGATCGACTGAAACCATGGCTACACCGTTGAGCGGTATCTGATTCCCGTAGGCATGAAATCAGGTCCGATGCCTGGAGGGGGGCTTTCTTGAGATTTTTTCTCCTGCTCCAGTTCTTCGATTTCCTCCGGATCGAACCCGCCCTTCCGTCCTTCCAGATCCACTTCTGTATTCATAGACCAGCGGTTGCCGCCGAAACGAGAGACAGCCACTTCAGCAGGATCAAGAACTCCTCTGTCGAGATAAATGGCGTCTGTTTCCGCGACGATTTTTCTGACGATGGCTTCCTGTTCTTCGGTGTTCTGCCATAAGGGGACGAACTGAACGGACCAGTTATCCGGTTCGATTCCGGCGAAGGGTCCGTCTTTGGAGAGCATGATGTAGCGGGTAAGCTTTTCAAGCACTGGCTTAAGCTTGTTTTCCTGCTCCTGCTTGACCATGTCGTAGAAATTCCTGACATCATTGTCTCCGGTAGCATTCAATCCGGCTGCGCTTCTTCCGAAGAGCAAGGATGCCGGAATGCCAGAGACCGCAGATAGAGCCAGCATAAAACGATCGAGAAGCTCAGGGATTCCAGAGATATTGGTTGATGCCTTTTCATATTTCTCCTCTGCATCCAATATCATCGTATTGGTTGCTCCTTTGGTTAGATTCAGTAGATCGAGTCGCTTCATGACTTGGTTGTCAGCGCACTGCGAAGCAATTAATTCGGCAAGATTGGGGATTGAAAGGGTGTAATTGACGAAGTCCTGCATGATAAGCCCCGCATTGGCAAAGGCTGTCGAGTAATTGCGCAGCTCGTCGTAGATTGATTGGATGAGGGGATCTCCCCATCCATTGTTGAAATTCTGCTGCCTAGGAGGCAATAGAGACCAGTCTACGCGGAGAATCCTGGAATGATGCACATAGAAGAGGGCTCCTGTCCGCGTATCGTTGACCGTGTAGACATTGGGGTATCCATAGTTCGGGCTGTTCAGATCTTTTTCAAAAGTCCCGTCCCTGCTGAATGATTGATAGCGGTCGAAGACATGGAGCCATTTTATATCCCTGATATTCCGTTCGTCGACAGGCTCTTCCAAAGGAAGCCCGTCGGCGATTCCCATAACGCAAAGAGCTCCTCCGTACAGCCTTGCCCAGCGCAAAAGCGTGATTAAATTGAAATTAGTCCTGATGGACTCCATTTTACGGTTGATGTCCTGGCCGGGATCCCCCTCGATTTCCCATCCTTGCCTAACCATCTCGGCAGGAACGATGTCCATGATTCTTCGAGTAACGCCGTCCGATCTGTATAATTGATCCAGTTCGGCTTGTTCGAAGATTCTTTCCAGGCGGAAATGGGCGTTGACGTTTTTATCCCTTCCGCGCATTCCAAGTCCTGTCAACACATTGATCCACCCATCGGATTTGACAAATCCATCACTGTGAGGGATTCTGCTCTGTTCTTCTGCGGATTTTTTTTCGAAATTATAGGTGCCCATATTCCCTCGAGAGTTAGAAATCTGATTCTTGTGGAATTGGGTCTTAGATTGGGAAATTATTGGGTAGTTGATTGCAGGTTTTTTACTTGGTTAAAATTAACACTATCATTTTTACTTGGTTAAAATTAACACTATCATATGACGAGTAAAATGTGTAGGTTATCCTGCGGCTTTTTTACAATAGCCTTTATGACACAATGTGAATGAAATTGTTGTAAAATTAACAATTTATATTTTTATAGTCCATACACAATCTGATAAACCGTCATTTCTTAGCCAATTTTTATTAGGTTCTTCCCTATGAAGTTATCCGTAGATTGACAAAAGACTATTTGCTGCTAGATTTTTTATTCAATAAAATTATCCATGAAACGTCATTTGTCGATCTACGGATTGTTTTTTGAGCCTAGAAAACAATCCGTAGATTGACTTTTGTTTATTTACGGATTGATTTTATATGGCAGAAAGAGCATGATAGGCATCAAAAAGCAGGAGAAATTCAATGAAAGAATCCCCCTTTATTGGTCGTGAATCGGAAATGGAGAGATTGAAGGGCCTCTTAAATAAAAAAAGTGCCAGTCTTATTGTGGTGCGCGGGAGAAGGCGCATTGGAAAGAGCAGGCTCCTTTCCGAGTTTGGGAAAGAGATGAAAAGCTTATTCTTTTCCGGTAATCCCCCAGTGAAGGGAACAACCGCCCAATCGCAAAGGGATCTTTTTGCAGATCAACTTAAGAGAGAAGGAATCCCTGGGATTAAATCGGACAATTGGGGAGATCTTTTTTGGCATCTCTCAAAACATACCCAAGACGGTAGAGTTCTTATCGTATTGGACGAGATTTCTTGGCTCGGCGGAAAAGATCATCTCTTTTTGGGGCAACTGAAGACAGCTTGGGATATGCATTTTAGCAAAAATCCCGAATTAATAATTGCTCTTTGCGGTTCGATCTCTTCATGGATCGAAAAAAATATTCTCAGTAATACAGGATTTGTTGGGAGGATCACGATTGATTTTGTGCTTGAAGAGCTCTCATTACGGGCTTGTAATGCTTTTTGGCACCCCAAAGAAAAACGCATTTCTTCCTATGAAAAATTTAAGCTTTTATCGATAACGGGAGGTGTCCCTCTCTATCTGGAACAGATTGAGCCAAGTATTCCTGCTGAGCAAAATATTCGAGACCTCTGTTTTACCAAAGGAGGATTGCTCGTACGCGAATTTGATGAAGTATTTTCAGATCTCTTTTCAAAAACCAAAGGAATTCATAAAAAAATTGTGACCTGTCTTGCAAATGGCCCAAAAGAGCTCGTGCAGATTTGTAAAGAGCTGGAGAGAAGTCAAGGTGGGTTATATAGTCAATACTTGGATGAGTTGGTAAAAGCAGGGTTTGTAAAAAGAGATTTCATTTGGGATTTAAAAAATGGTCAACAGAGAAAAATTAGCCGATATCGACTAAGTGATAATTACTTGCGTTTTTATTTGAAATACATTGCATCAAATCGCATTAAAATTGAAAAAGGATCTGTCCCTGTCTCTATGATGAATAACCTTCCTGGTTGGGAAGGAATCATGGGCTTGCAGTTTGAAAATTTAGTTGTACATAATTTTAAAGCACTTTGGAATGCCTTGAATCTTTCAGGAGAAGAGGTCATCATGGATGGTCCTTTCTTTCAAACTTCTACGATTAGACAATCTGGCTGCCAAATCGATTACATGATTCAAACTCGGTTTCATAACCTTTATATATGTGAGATTAAATTCTCAAAAGATCCTGTTGGGATGAAGGTGGTTGAAGAGATGGAAGCAAAAATAAAGCGATTAAAAGTTCCAAAACGATTTTCTATTAGGCCTATTCTGATCCATGTAAATGGGGTAGAGGATACTGTCTTAGATCAGAGATATTTTGATAAGGTAATTGATTTCGGACAGTTATTAGAATAAGACTGTTATTTATAAAAAGAGAATTCATTACTAACAAAAAACAATAGCTGTTCTCTTATTCGAATAATTATTTAAAAAATCCGCTGTTTGTTTAATCATCACAATCTGCTGTCCTTGGTGCGCTCTTGATAATCAATGAATCATCAGAAGAAGGGGAGGCTCTCTTAAGCGACCAAAGTGGGGCAATTAATCCAATAGAAATGATACCGCTGGCAATTAGGACCAAGAAGAAACCTGTCCATCCCCACTCCTGAGTGAATGCTCCAAGCGGGCCTCCTGCTGCAGCTGCTCCAAGATAAGCAAAGCATCCTGCAAATCCGCTAGCGGTTGCAGCGGCTCGTTTATCAGGCAACTCTGCGGCAAGCATACCAACGAGCATTTGAGGACCGAAAATAAAGAAACCAGTCCAAAAAATCATAAATGAATCCAAAAAGAGAGAGTGGATTCCGTTCCAATGCAATCCGACTAAACTTCCAATTGCGCCAAGTGTAAAAAGCGTATTCACGGGATTTCGTTTTCCTCCAAACATCATGTCTGAAATCCATCCAGAAGTAAGACTGCCGATAAATCCTCCGACTTCGAACCAAAAAATACAACTGGCTGCTTTGAGTTTTGAATAACCTTTAGCAACAAAGTAGAGCATTGCCCAATCATTGATTCCAATTCGGATGATATAAATAAAAAAATAAGAAATCGCCATGACCCAAATTGCTCGATTACAGATTACATAGTCAAAGAGAAGACGTTTCACAGGTAAAGGGTCATTGTCCTTCTCTATAGCAGCTTCATCAATTCTTTCATTGCGAAACACTTCTATTTGCGGCAGCCCAATCGTTTGAGGAATATCTCGTAGCCGATTAATTAAAAAAAAACTCACTCCAATACAAAGAATACCAGGAACGAACATCGAAAATCGCCAACCATAACAATACACACAAAATGCAATTATAAGAGGGATTAGTGCGCCTCCTAAGTTATGTGCCGTATTCCACGCACTCCACCAACGGCCTCGTTCTGATTGAGCATACCAATGAGTGAGTAACTTGGCGCATCCTGGCCATCCCCATCCCTGAAACCATGCGTTTAATCCCCAAAACAAAGCAAAAAAAACAACGCAGAAGAGCAGCCAAATGCGATATTGAAAACCCCAGTTAGCATGAGTCCAATTGCCATGAAGTAACGTGGATTGGAGCGATCTCCCATTACACCGCTGACAAATTTGCTTATTCCATAAGTAATAGAAAAAATGCTTCCTAGTATACCCAGTTGCGTGAGAGAATATCCTTCTTCAACGAGAGAAGGGATAGCAAAAGTAAAACTTTTTCGAGTCAAATAGTAAAAGGCGTAGCCGATATACATTCCATAAAACGTACGAATGCGCCAATATTTGTACTCTCGTTTAACTTGCTCTGTATCTTGGATTTTTTTAATGAACGGAGCTGGTTTTAATAGATTTAGCATAAAAAATGTCTTTTTGGGTTTGATGCAATGTCTAGTCATGCTCCTATATCGTAGGAGCAGGCTAGGCAGTTCTGTTTAAACGAGAGCGCTCCAACCTTCACATAATTCATTTTTTATTTTTCGAGAAGCTGAAACGAAAAAGAGCTTAGAATTGGATATAGATTTTTAGCAAATCAGTCAAGCTTGTCTTTGAAAAATCTCTTTATAGAGGATAGATTAGATGGCTATTTCTTATTTTTGCAAAAGAGGTAATCTTATGTCGTTTTGCTGTTTTTTGACTTTGAATATGAAAAGCCTTCCACTTCTTGATGCTTAGTGCGTCAAAGATTAGATTGCGATGACAACGCCAAGGTACTGCTTCTGCACACATAAGAACACATCGTTTTTTCTTTGCGATTTTTTCTAACTTTTCTAATCCTTCTTGAAAAGCTGGCGTTGACATGTAATCCGCATAGCCTCGAAAAGATGCGTTTTTCCAGCCATCATTAACTGAATTCTTTACGGTTTTTCTAAACCCACCTAGTTCTTTCATATGTCGGTAAGTGATTTTTTCGATCTTTAACAGTTGTTTTAATCTATCTTTATTAAACTGTGGGTAATGATGGGATTTAGGAATAGATCTAACATCGATTACGCACTCAATGTGATGAGCTTTTAATAATGCAAGAAATTCTGCAACAGAGTGAGTCGAATGCCCTATAGAATAAATTTTCTTAATTTCATGTTTTGATTGATTAATTCGGTTCAAAGTATTGGCAATTTTGTTTTTTAACATATTTCTTTGCGTACGTTTGTTAATCGGTAAACAACAGATGTCCCTAGCATAAACAATAAAAATATTTTCGCAAACTCCAAGATTAAATAATAAAAATGAACAGAAGAGGGTAGGGTATTTAACCCATGGATAATTATGTCGGCTCTTTCATTCAAAGATGGAAGTAACCAGAAGGTTTGTAATACAAGAATTAAAATAGGGATAACTAAAAAAGGTGATTTTACGAGTTTAGGTGAATGATTATCTAGAAAAGCAGCGGTTATGGATATTCCTCCCAGTATCCATTCAACCTTATTCAAAGCTGAAAAGATCAGTTTGCCTATGCTCAAACCAGTCGACAACGAGACATTAGGTGCTCGAAATTTCAGCCAAGCTTCCATAAAACTAATCGCGCATACAAAACCTATCCAAACAAAAGTTGACACCAGTATGGAAGAATATATAACAATCTGACGACTAGGAGCTTTCATTTTTGCATAATATGGGTTGCTTAAAGTTTTCTAAGAGGTGATCTAATAAACAGCCTTCAAAGGTTTTTTGGAAATCGGCATATGCGTCATCTAATTTTCTATGAAGAGGACATAATGTTTCGTGTCCAACAATACCGAGAGGACATCTGTTAATCCTTGTAAATGGATCAACGGCATTAATAATATCAAATAAGGAGATGGTGTTTGGATTCCTATTTAAAGCATAGCCTCCACCAATTCCTTTTTGCGCTCGCACCAATCCGGCTTTATTCAATGATTGCAAAATCTTTGCTAAGTAAGCTTTAGGAACCTTTGAGTGCACAGCAATCTCTTCTCCTGTCGCGAAAAGAAGTTCATTTTTCTGAGCCAAAATTACCATGATGCGGAGGGCGTATTCCGAAGTGAGTGATAGCATAATATCCTTGCGTAAATATGCATTATATACTAGTGGACAAATTTGTCCAGATATCGTTAAATCATAGAGTATCGAAAAAATTGGAGTGTCTATGGATTTTTTACACGAAAATGCAAAAATTGGAAATTTGGTAGCGAAGGTGCCTGAATATGCCAACCTTTTTGAAACACTTGGGTTAGATTACTGCTGTCAAGGAAATAAAACGTTGCTAGAACTTTGCAATGAAAAAAATTTAGATGTCGTTGAAATATTGCAGAGGTTAAAGCAAATATCAACAACCGATTCCAGTGTAGATTGGGATGCCATGTCTATTGAAGAAATCGTTAAATATATTGTAGACAAGTATCATGTCTATGCAAGGCAAGAAATTCCCCGAATCAACCAATTGCTCGATAAATTAAACACCAAGCACGGAAAACGATATGCATATATAGCTGAATTACAAACTGTTTTTGAAAAAATGAAGGATGATCTTTTAGAACATATGGAAGAAGAGGAAACAGTCGTTTTCCCTCTCATTATACGACTTTCTATCGACGAGAAATGCACTCCGGGAGAGATAAATAATCATTTTGGTTCCTTGGAAGAGGATCATTTAGAAACGGGGGCAGCGTTAGAAAAAATAAAACAGCTGACAAACGACTACACGCCACCTTCGGATGCCTGCATGACACATATTGTTATGTTGGACAGTTTAAAGCGTTTAGAAAAAAATTTGCATGAACATATTCACAAAGAAAATCATATTTTGTTCCCCAGATCAACGAAGATGAGACTATCCTAATAAAATTTGCAGCCACATAAACACCAGTCCTAATACAGTAAAAGCACTCCATGCCTCAGGTAGCCGTTCCCAACGCATCAACAACCTTCTGCACTTTCTTTTAAGCCAAGAAAAGGTTCTCTCAACAACCCACCTTCGCTTCGATATCTTGAAAAAGGCATACAGCTCCTCTGTCGGTATATGATTTTTCTGATTCCGTCGATAACCTATAATCGGCAAGTAGCCTCTTCGTAACATCTCCATGCGGAGTGCTGATGAATCGTATCCCTTGTCAGCTTCACAAATTGTCATCTCCTTGCTATGCTTGCACCGCACCGATTGTAACTGGTCTAACAAGACCAGAGCTTGGATTCTCTCATTTCCCTTGGCTGAGGTAGTGGTGATCCCAAGCGGTTTCCCTTCTTTGTCTGTGATGAGGTGAAGAAGGGAACCTTTTCCTTTATAACCGTGCTCAACCTCTCTCCCTCCACCAGGCCCTGGGGGAAAAAGAGCCATCTATGGCAACCTGACTGAGGTCTACTTTCTTCTCGGAAATTCCTGCTTGCAATAAGCCGCTTAGCACCCTATCGAAAACGTGGGCCTTCTTCAAGATAATAAGCCAACGATGCGCTGTTGATTTTGAACAATATAGATCGGGATTTTTGGGGATATCAACCCAACGACAACCTCTCGTCAGGATAAAAAGAATCGAATTCCAAATCTTTCTGAAATCGGCCCGAGGAACTCCTCTTTGAGGAGGTGGGCTCCAGTTGACCAATCCCTTAATCGTCTCCCATTGAGAGTCTGATAAGCAGGTGAAGTGTTTTGTCATGCATGACCTCCGAAAGGTCAGGCAGTATATCATTCAAAAATTTATTAGGATAGTCTCATGAATCGACAAGATGTGAATACTTAAACATAAATACTATGCAAAATGGAATACATGATATTTTTTAAATTTGACTCTGATTTTCTAATAGTTGAGGCAATGAAAATCCGCGAGTCAAAAACGTTCTTAGGATAGCGAATACAATTGGTATCACTCCGACAAGGATAAATACAAGGTCTCCAAACATCCGAACCCATTCTAAGGTATGAAAGTAGCCAGACATTAGATACGTTAACTCTCTAGCATGCCAGTATCCATTTTGCATGGCATCCCAAAGTTGGAGCACACCAGCAGGGAAAAGATCCAAAATCACCATCAATCCCATTCCCACATTCAGACCCCAGAAACCAACCTTGATACATGTCCTGTTTCGTTTCCATAGAGCTTCATCTTCCATAGCACGCATGCAAAACATCGTTGTTCCGAGAGCAAGCATTCCAAATACACCGAACATTGCTGCATGACCGTGGTTAGGAGTCAAGTTAGTTCCTACTTCAAAGTAAGAAATGATTGGAAGATTGATAAGGAATCCAAACATACCAGCTCCGACAAAATTCCAAACACCTACCGCTATAAGGAAATAAATAGTCCATTGCTGTTTTTCAGCTAAGAAATGTCCGCAGTTATCACATTTTGCTTGTGAAACGCGGATGAAATCACGTGCTTCCATTGTCAGCAGAGTTAAAGGAACAACCTCCATTGCCGAAAAACAGGCTGATAAAGCCATATTAAGATTGGTTTGACCTGTGAAATACCAATGATGACCAGTGCCAACGACGCCTCCTAATAGATAGAGGATGGCATCCAAATAGATGATGCGCAGAGCAGTAATAGCTCTAATAATTCCCATCTGTACAGAAATTATTGCGACGAGAACAGTAGAGAAAACTTCAAAAAATCCTTCAACCCATAGATGAATGATCCAAAAACGCCAATTATCAATCAATGTAAAGTGAGTTTCATGATTATAAAATACAGCAGGGACATAAAATATTGGAATGGTTGAAGCTGTCAAAAAGAACAAAATAGAAAGCTCTCTTCTTGGAGGCATGCGAAAGGCAGGTTTTAAAGCTTGAAACAGAAGAAACAACCAAAAAGAAAAACCAGCGATGAGTAAGTATTGCCAAAAACGACCTAAATCTAAATATTCCGAGCCTTGATTTCCAAACCAAAACCACCATTCTCCCTGGAAGAAATTTCTACTGCTCAAAAACTCCCCAAAAAGACTTCCTGCTACCACAATTAGTAGCGCTCCAAAAAGCAGATTTACACCTAACTTTTGATATCGAGGTTCATTTTGACTAAGTAGGGGAGCAATAAATAATCCTCCAGCAACCCATGCAGTTGCCACCCAAAAAATGGCTAGCTGTAAATGCCATGTTCGTAAAAGGTTATAGGGGAGATAATCTACGATAGGTAGCCCATAAAAAGCAGATTCTACACGATAATGAGCTAACGCTCCACCCACCAAGCTTTGGAAAAGAAATAGCAGGGCAACAACAACAAAATATTTTCCTGTGGCTCTTTGACTAGCTGTAAGGGTGGGCAGCGTTAGATGCGTTTTGCAAACATGTCTATTCTTTAACCCTCCTCCCCATCCTAAACCAAATTTACTAACAGTAAAAAGAGCTAGACCTGTGACGCCAATAATAAAAAGTAGACTTATTGCGCTCCACAAATACGCATCAGCGCTGGGATGATTACCTGCAATAGGGTCGTAAGGAAAATTGTTGGTATAGGTAAATTCTTCTCCTGGTCGATTGGTAACCGCAGCCCAGGAAGCCCAAGCAAAAAACGCGGTAAGATTACGTAAGTCTCCAGAATCAGAAATATAGTTTTTTGGCAAGCCAGGTGCTTCACCAGATGTGAAATAGTCTCTCCAAACGTTGAGGCTATGTGCATAGGCTTCCACCTCTTCATTAGTAAAGAGCAAGATCCCTGTCTTATCATCATATCGATTTTGCTTTAACATTTTAGGAATTTCTTGAGAAACAGCTCCTTGTTCAAAAGTGTTCAGTTGTTCGAAGGACTTCCCATAGATTTCCTGCGCTAGCAATTGCTGCATAAATAGCGTTTGTTCATGTAGATGAGCTGCACTGTAATCAGGCCCAAGATATGCTCCATGCCCCCATAAAGTTCCATGTTCCATCAAATTGTTCTTTAGGAATACTCCTTGCCCTAGAGTTACTTGTTCTCCAGTAAAAAGCACGTGCCCATCGGAATCTATTACTTGTTTCGGAATGGGAGCGGTATTATCGTAAGCAACCCTTGTAATGAGTCCTAAGATCGCAAAGCCTACAATCATGACAAGAAAGGTGATATACCTCCACCAAGGAGAAAGTTTCTCATTTTCTTGCAAATCAAAAGACATCTTTCGCTTCCTATAATCTGTTCCAAAAATATTCCTTTTATCCTATTCTTCATTTTTTACGCATGGAGAATTTCAACATCCTAAATAACGAGGAGAGCATCATGCAAAAAAACATCCAAATCAAACGTGTTTACGAAGCAGCTTCGCACGCTGATGGTATCCGTATTTTAGTTGATCGGTTATGGCCTAGAGGAATTAAAAAAGCCGAGCTGCATATGGATGCATGGATTAAAGAACTGGCACCTAGCCCTGAGCTGAGAAAATGGTTCGATCACGACCCAAAAAAATTCAAAGAATTCGAAAGAAAATATATCGAAGAGTTAGATGATAACAAAAGGATTTGGCTTCCTTTAATTAAAGAATATCTTGCAGATAAGATTACCTTGCTCTACGCAGCACATGATCCTGTGATTAATCATGCGCATTGTTTACAGGGTTATTTAAAACATCATTCGCTAAAATAAGCTTTCCTAAATGTGTCCGCAAGGTTAACTTTTCTATTAAAATTGGGGGGTGTACTGAATACAATCCCCACAAGTTAATAGGTGATTATCTCCTTGTTCATAATGCGAATCATTGACCAGAACTTTAAATTCACAAGAATCGAACGTTTGGTTCGTTTCCCATGTCCACTCATCAGAACCCGTATTTCGAAGCATGATTCCTTTACTCCAACTCAGGTTAGCTCCATTCCCTCGAATGAAAAGATTATTGCTAAATCCCACATCATAATTAATTACGATGCGAGTAAGTTTGGATTTTTTCTCATTCATTTTTAAAAGGTTAGAAACAGATTTGTCCTGCTCAGTTTTTTTCACAGGGGCTTTTGCAAGTACCATAAAGATCTCCTTGTCTTCTAAGTAAGTTATATAATGAATCCATCTGGAAGACATGCTCCATGTTCAATCACGATGATTCCATCTCGGATACAAACTTTTCCATTGTCATAGTGTGTTAACTTATCTTTATTTATCAATCGCACATTGTTCCCTATGCGGACATTCCTATCGATGATTGAGTGATTGATAACGCAATTTTCTCCGATCGAAGACGCGTCGCTTTCATTGCCTATAAGATAGCTATCTTTGATGATGGATCCTTGTTTTATGATGGATTTCAAACCCAGAATGCTGTTTCTTATCTCTGCCGCTTCAACAATAGATCCATCACAAATAATCGAATTTAGGATTGTGGAGTTCATGATCTTAGGTGCAGGCAAATAATGCTGTCTGAAAAAAAAGCACTTATCATTTTCACAAAAATTGAATTTGGAATTTGAGTTTGTTAAAGCGATGTTGGCCTTGAAAAATGACGGTATCGTGCCAATATCCTCCCAGTATCCATTATGAAGATAAGCTGCAACGCTTCCTTGATTCACTTTAGTCGGGATGAGATGTTTACCAAAATCTTCTCTTGGATCACATTGTAGTAAATCAATTAATGATTGTCGTTTAAATACATAAATTCCCATCGATCCTAAGAAAGGTCGTTCACAGGATGGGTCACTTCCAGATGAAGGGAGACGCAGCTGGTTTAATAAATCTTGTTGTTGAGGTTTTTCATGAAATTCGGTGATAAATCCATCCTCATTCATCTTCATGATTCCCATGCGTTTTGCATCTTCCTCATTTACACATAATGCAGCAATCACAAGATCAGCATTTGTTTTTTTTGCAAAATGAATTATATGCTGGAAATCCATGTTGTAGACCTGATCACCAGATATAATGAGGAAATAATCGGATGAGCTCTCAGTAAAATAATCTAAATTTTGTCGAACAGCGCATGCCGTACCTTGGAACCATGACTTGTGTGTATGCTTTTGTTCTACTGATATGAGTTCGATAGAAGTAGAGCGGAAGGCGCCTGGATGGTAGGTATTGAAAATGTGCTGGTTAAGCGAAGAGGAGAGATATTGAGTGATAATGAAAATTTTAGGACAACCAGAATGAATAGCATTAGATATAGGAATATCTATCAGTCGATATTTACCTCCAAAACACATAGCTGGCTTGCATCGTGTATTTGTAAGGGGTTCAAGTCTAGTCCCATTCCCACCTGCAAGGATTATTGCCGTGACACAATCCATGCCAACTGATATTTTGGACTTTGCATGTGAAGTGGTTGTTTGCGTCACTCGAGTCATTTGATTACTTGTGTAAAGATTAATCTTTACGTAACGTATATCAGATTCTTGTGCAAGGAAATTTTAGACGAATTTATCATGTTCAACGCTCAGAAAACCTAAAATTTTATTTTATTATGCTCATTCAAATTCTATGATATTAAGTTAACTTTCTTACTAGCATTGTCAGATCGTATCGATTTATCATAGGCATGAACCATTTCTGATGTCGCATGTCCTGTTACACGCATGATATCACTATCTTGAAACCCTTGTTGTTTCAAATAAGTAACAGCGGATGCTCTCAAAACATGTGGAGAGACCTTGAAAGAGATTCTAGCAGCTCTGCCAGCTTTAGCGAAAGTAACAGCAAGTTGATTGATCATAACGGGTTTACCCGATTTTGTGACAAACACTAATCCTGATCTTTCGCCAATATATTCCTTCAGTTGATTCATGATGCTTTCAGAGTATGTGATGACAGTTTCTTTACGCATTCTTCTCATCTTCGATTGAATGAAAGTAATTTCTCTCAAACTCCAGCTGATTTGCTCTGTATGAAGTGACAGCACCTCGTTGACTCTTTTTCCTCCTTGAAGAATTACTTTTCCAATGAGACAATCTCTATGGTTGATTTTTTCTAATTCTTTGAAAAATGAAATCCATTGAGCCTGCGTCATGGCTGGCGTTTTCACCTTCTCATATACGTTGAAGAATGTTTTGGCGTGACCTTCTTTATTTGGAATAGCCTTCCTGATCATTCCCTCAAGCCTGCGACTGAGAAATCCGGTGAATGAGATATAGCAAGCGGCGCGTGCTTGCCTTGTGTTCTCAGCCCAATCCTGAAACAACTTGATCTTGTCTATGATACCTTCATGATTGACCAGAGCAAATTGTTGAAGGCTCATGAGGGGATCAACTAATCCAAGTTCGATCAGTTTTCTAATGCCGGATCTGTAATTGATTTGTGTTTTCGAGCTGAGAGTTGATAGCCAATGGGCGATTGATTCTTCTACGGAAATCAAGTCGAGCTGTTTCCATACCAGATTTGACTTGAAGGATGAGGCTTGTTCGTAGGTTTCCAAATTGGAAGGTGTTTTGATTTCCAAAACAGGCAACATCAAAGTCATGGCTTTAAATCCAAAGTTTTTTTGAGAATTTGAGTTTTTGGGTCATTTTCTATATTGATACCAAAACTTGTTTATAAGCGGCTTTATAAACAACGAAATTTAGCTCAAAACCTCTTTCGTAGCAACACAAAGTTTTGGTGGTTGCGAACATTTTACGCTAAGCTGTTTTAGCTCCTTATTTTCCATATCTCTTTTCATTCCTTATTGCTAAATGTTTGTTGACCTCTAATCTTTCGATCTTTTATACATCATGTCGTTAGATAGTTAAAAGCGCAGGATGTAAATTATGAACGAAGCAGTGCAAGAGCTTGAACAGCATGACAGCAAAGAGGCTGATCTCCAAAAGGAACCGGCAGCCATGCAGCGAAGCAAGAAAAAAATCAAAGCAACCATTTATCTAACTGAAGAAGCGGAACAGGCATTCACAGAGCTCTACATTCATCGTTTGCGCAAAGATCGAAAGATCGACCGCTCGATGATCGCTTGCGATGCTATTCAGATGCTTTTCGAGAAAGAATGCGGAACGCCTTCAGATTAGAAGAAGGCGTTTTCTTCCAGCCATTGATTCACGGCCGAAACAACGTCCTCTATGGATTCAGGCAGCTTGAGCGCGCCCTTCTTCGTTTTGATTTTTTTACGGTAAGCGCTCCAGTTTTTTTCCATCGCTTCAAAAGCATCTTTTCCAAATGAGGCTGGCAGCTTCTTGAGGGGAGTCTTTCTATGATGGAAAACAAGCTCGACGGCTTTCTTCGCTAAAGAGCTGTCTAAAACATCCAGACGCACCAGAGAGTAAAGATCATGGAAATCCTTCATTCTGGTATTGCCTCCTCCTCGGAAAACAATCGTTTCAAGCTTCTCCGCGAAAATAAATTCCTTGGGATAGCAATGCAAAGAAATCCTGCTTTCGAAGAGCGGGCCTTTCGATGTGGATGTCAAATCTATCGGATGCTCGATCGGCTCGACGCGGTCTCCGAATCCCAAATCCATGCGGATGATCGTTTTTGTGGCCCCGAATAGCGCCTGCAAGGTGATCTCAGCCCCTGTGTATGCAAGCTGCGAATGATCGAGGATTTTGATTTTAGCCACTTCGAAAGAAAAGCTGTCATCGGCATCGACATCGCAAATCGCTTGCAGAACTGTCCTTAAAGACTGTTCGGTGTTCGATAGCTTTTGAATAAAGAAGTCAAGATCCTGCGTTTCTCTTCCAAGATGAATGTACTTCGCCAGGAGCGTTCCTCCTTTTAAGATGAATTTTTCTTTGTACGAAGACTTTGCTAAGCGCGTGAGAAATCTCTCCAGGATCAGATTCCTCCAAAGTTCTGCAAAGGTGGTTTCACGCTCCTTTGCCAATGCTTTGATTTTCTCTTTGATTGATTGTTCAATTGCAGATTTCATAATGTAAATGCCGATATATAAGGGGTTAAGTCGACTCTAAGCTTCTTCGCATACTTGAGGAGCTTGTCAATGTCTGGTTTTCTATCATTGCTTGCTTTCAAATAAGCTTGCAGAGCCTTCAAAGCGGTTTCCTTGTCTAGATAGCGGAAAGAATCTACGACGGTTCTTTCCCGATCAAAGATCTTGATCTTTCTGCTGCCGATTTTGACGGTTGTCTGGCCGAAAGAAATATTCCGCATACGGACGATGCGGGCGTTTTCTCTTGAAGGAGAGGTGGTGGCATGCGGAATGGCGATCCAAAACTCCCTCATGATTTCATCCGTCAGCCCGTAATAGCATAGGGCGGAGATAAGGCAGATGACGCCATTCGGAATGCTTAAAGCGGTTATTGCCAAATCCTCCCATTCGAATGCCGAATGGAAATCAATGTCCTTGATTTTATACATCCCCCGGCTGACTTTCTCGATCTGCCCTTTTTGGCAGAAATAAGCCAGCATGCGGGGAGGGATTCCAGCCTCCCTGCCTTCCGCGGAGGAGAAAACCGCCTTCTTAGAAAGCGCCCTGAAAGCTTCTGAATACTTTGATCTTATCATACCCGCAATGTAACAGAAAAACCCATTAAGCACAACTGGGTTTTTCTGTTACATTTTCATCTCGGAAAACATCTAATAAATCCTTTGAAATAAGGTCTTTATATCAAAGGGTCATTAAAGCGTTCAGGTCATAGGCCGACTCATTCAATAGCAGGAATGCTCCGCTTAGGGCATCGACGATGTCATCGTGGCCTCCTTCAGGGAAGTTTTCCAGCTCCCTGAAAAAATCCTCGTTCCACGGCGCCTGCAGGATTTTAATGTTTCCCGCTTCGGCTTGGGAAGAGGCTGGAAGCGCCCTAGTTACTTTATCCTGCGTAGCTTTGACCGTTTTCACGTTATAGCCTTGCAGCATCCGGACTAGATAATCCGCTTCGCTGACGCCTGCCTGTCCTGGATCCTGTTCGATTCCAATGCGGACTGAAGCGCCGTCCTGGCTGGCTGTATTTTTGATTGCGCTCTGCACCCCTAGCGGACTTTGCTGGATTCTGACCATATCCGTGACATAGAGGATGTTGTTTTTATCCTTCTCCAGCCGGAGGCCCACGGTATAATCAGGGTCGTTGCCTTCTGTTTTCTTTGTAGCCGCACGGTCCCAATAGCGGACTGCTTTCAATCCTGTTTTGGGAATGGCTTTAACGACTTCGAAAAAACTTCTTTGGAAGAACATTCCCGCTGTTGGCCGGATATTCCAGTTTCCCATCAACAGCTGCTCTCTTTCAAAGCGCGGCAGCGCTTTAAGGTTAGCCAAATATCCAGGATCTTTTTCCATAAGGATCTTGTTATCATAGACAGTCGATGCGACAAAAGAGACGCTTTTAGGGAGGCAGTTCGGATCTTTTTCAAGCAGCTCTTCCTTGGACGACGCCCAGACAGTCTCGTCATTCTGAATGAAAAACCAACGTGTTTTTCCGCTACGCGACTGGATCGGATAACCTGATCTTTCATCGATCCACCATGCTATAAATCTCCTTACCCAGGAATCGGCATCAGGATTGGTGGTTGCTCTAATGTACGGCTTCACGCCGCAAGTCGAGCGGTTTCTTGAAAGCATATAGACAAACTGCTGCCATGAGAAGTGGGTAAGTTCGTCGAATCCGATCATCGGGATCTGCGATCCTTGCCAGTCGAAACGGGTCTTGTCGTGCTCGAGATGGGCGAATTTAACCTTTCCTTTTTCTTGGAAATCCCATTCAAGCGTTGATTCTTTAGGAGTTCCCTTGGCATGAGGAAAGAGTTCGCAGCTGGTATCCCATAAACCGCCAGGGTTCCTGACCTGCGTGCTGTTTCTTCTGAAGATCACGGCTGAAAATCCAGGGACGTTTCTATGCCTGAGGCATTCCATTAACAGCGCCCAGGTCTTTCCGCCTCCGGCAGCTCCTCCATAGATGACAATATCCGCCGAAGCGTTAAGGAACTCGAACTGAGGTCCTCTTTGAGGTTTTATTTTAGGCATCGGGATCCTCCGCTTTTTTTTCCATGCAATCGCCTCTGCCGTTATCCGGGATATAGATCTGCACAGGGTCTTCTTCTTTTACAATTGTTTCGGTGACAACGGTTTCTCTTTGGCCGAGCCACACTTTTCCAAGCCAGATGGCCATGGCTGCGCTTCTTTCTGCTTGCTGGAATTGGTATCGCCGGAGGGAGAGTTTATGAAGCCCATTGCACCTTTTTCTTAACTCCGCAAAACCCATACCAAAAGCCTCCCTCAGCCTTCGATCCAAAGTATCGACGCTGACCCTGAAAGCTCCGGCGATTTCTTCAGCCGTTGCTTGCAGTTCGGTCCAATAAAGGACTTGGTCGAGGTTGATTTCTTTTTCAGGAACGGTTCCTTTCCATTCCGACGGCGGGGACTTTGGATCGACAGGAGGAACCGCCTTCTTTTTCGGCCTGCCGTTCGGCCTTCCAGTAGGCTTTCTAGGCATAGTCTTCACCGTTCAATTTGATGTCGCACGGCTCGTTCTTCTGAAGCTTGTACTTCCTATAGCGGTCGACGATGACATCGCAGTACTTAGGATCGAGTTCGCAGCCGAAGCATCTCCGCCCAAGCTGCTCGGCGGCAATCAAGGTTGTTCCGGACCCAAGGAAGAAGTCGAAAACCAGCTGGTCTTTCTTCGAGCTGTTGTTGATCAGATAGCCAACCAAAGGAATGGGCTTCATTGTTGGATGTTCCGCATTTCTTTGAGGCCGGTCGAACTTGAGAAGGGTGGTCTGCTTCCGATTGCTGTACCATCGGTGCTTCTCTCCCTCTTTCCATCCATAAAGAACAGGATCGTGGTCCGTGTACTCCTTGCCTCCGAACAAGACTGGCTCGTGCTGCCATTGATAATCCTGCCTGCCAAAGACGAAAGAGTTCTTCAGCCAGATCAAACATTGGGTTAGTTTCAAATTTGCTTCCCGGAAAAATCTGCGGAACTTTTCGCCTTCGGAATCCGCATGGAAGACGTAGATCCCGGCTCCTTCCTTCATGAAGGCAAAGGCATTCATATAGAATTCCCTCAATAAGGATTCGAATTCCTCGCTGGGAAGATCATCGTTTTTAATGGTGAGCTTGTCCTTCGTTCCGCCTTTATAAGCCACGTTGTAGGGAGGGTCTGTAATGACGAGGTCGATCAGCTCGGATTCGAGCACTTTTTCAACGTGGCTATAATCTGTAGCGGAACCGCAAATGAGCCTATGCCGGCCGAGATCGTAAATGTCCCCGGGCTTTGTCTTCGGCTCTTCGGGCAGCTCTTCCTCGTAGCCGTCGTCCTGCGCCTCGATTTTTTCAGGATCTTTGAACTGGAGCTCGTCTTCGGTAAATCCCCAGTTGATAAGGTCGGGGATTTCCCATTCATTAGCCAATCGATCCCAATCCCATTCTCCTGAATTCTTATTGCTGCGGATCAGATATTCTTCTGCTTCCTTCTGCGAAAGCATCCGATTCGGGACCCGCACCTCGATTTCTTCTTTTCCGCGGCCCATTGCCTTCAGCGCCCTGATTCTCATGTGGCCGGCCAGAATAGTATTGTCTGCGTTAACGACGATGGTCTCTACATAATTGAAGCTCTTCAAAGATTGCTTCAGCTTTTCCATCTGATCCTTGGTAATCTTCCTCGGATTTTTGCCGTGCTCCTTTAAATCCTTGATCTTCCTGGATTCAGAGCGCCATACCAGCTCAGGCGTGCTTTCCTCTTCTATGGTTCCCGCTTCCGCCTGTTGTGTTTTAGTTTTTGCCATTCCTTCATCTCTCTGGGTTGTTTATTGATGTGCATAGCCGTGCTTTCTCCAAATGGAAAAAGACTGCTGTTTAAGAGAGTCTTTGAGAAGGGGAGTGGTTGGGTAGTTGAGTAGAAGCCTGATAAGGCTTGATTAAACTTTGCTGACTATTTCAATCGTAACAGGATATAAATCTTCGACCATTTTCCGCTTTGCCTGGCTTAAAGCCGTGTCTTTTCCTTTGGTGTCGACAAAGCTAACGTCTCCATTTGCATAAAACACCTGGAAATCGCAGACATAGCGGACTTTTCCAGGAAGATCGAAAGGGATCTGCCTCAAAAAGAACAACACTTCGCCGGCTCTTTGCAAAATCTGCAGCTTGTCGTAATAGCTTCTTTCGAGCTTTGAAGGGAACTTTAGTCCGTCCCTTTCGCAGGGGATAGCACCGAACTTATGCCTGGCCCTCCCGCTTGATTTCATAAATTTTACAGTCATACGAGCATGCATCTCCTTTGTTAAAGAATTTTTCATTCTGTCAGATGTTTTCATTTTTCTGCATCTACAATGGTGAATACAAGCAGTAAAGTGCATCCGTCTACTTTACCTAGCCTCATACACTTTTGTATTTGCGTACAATGCTCAAGTTTTTGTGATAAATAATTTAATATAAATAGGGAAACAGCTGTTTCCCTATTTAGTTCTATAGAAAGAACTCGCCTTAGAATGACCGCTTAGCCTCTCAAAAAGGATGGCCCTTTTCGTTTAACTTTTATATAATGTTCATGTTGAATTTTTTTCTTGGCTGGTCGTTTCTTGGCTGGGTAATTGCTCTTGTGTGGGCACTTATGAAAGAAAAGAAGGCTTAATCTCTAAGCGGGAAATATGCTCATCTACTGTCTAGATAGACCACACCTGATAGATGATTTTTGCAATATGGAAACAGCCGCTCCCTTATTTAAACACATTTGCTTAGTTTTATGACGGGATAAGGATCGGTAGGCATCGTTTTTTTATATACTTCCTGTAAAGACTCGAAATGCCTACGATCATCAATAAGATCGACCAGTTAAATATTGTTTCTGAAGAGCTTAGTTCTGGCAAGAACGCTGGAATCAGAGGAATTAAAGCCACTCCAGCGCCGCATGCAGCAATGCACTCTATATTTATGTAGTATTTCCAAAACTGCTTTCTGGCATGAATCTGTTTTTCATTAAGCATGCTTTCCTTTTTCCAAAGAGGAGCTGTCCATTGCAAAAAAAGACGGCAGACAATTAGACAAATAGCCAAGAGGATGCACATAACAGCACCGATCACAATCATCGTTGCTTGAGATTCAAAGCTCGCAATCAAACTTCCTAAAAAAAACATCATCGACACTTTAGGAAGAGTGAATCCTGCCAACCATAGAAATATCCCGATTTTCTTCTGTTTTTGTGCAACGAAATATGCTCCCACAACAATACCTATAGCACCTAGAAAATATTGGGCTGCATCAAAGACTTCCAAACTTTCGGCAGTTAAAAAATTGTAGGTTGCATGCAAACAGGCTAACGCAGTTGCAATCCAAATCTTAACCGTGTTCGATTTACCCATAAAAAATTCCTTTATGTTTTTAATTTCTATGAAACCCTTCAAATTCAAGATATTTGTTTAATTCCTGCTGGCTTAAAGACGGTTTGAACCGGGACGCTTCTTCCACAAGGAGATCCATTGAAATGAGCGTATTATCCTGCAAAGCCTTCAATGCTGCGTTGTTTGCGATCAATTTTAAATCGGATGAAATAAGGCCCTCGGTCATTCCAGCAAGGGCTTCGATATCAATATCGCTGCTGATCGGCCTTTCTTCTAAAAGCAGATGGAATAGCTCGCGCCTTGCTTCCCTATCAGGAGGGGGGATGAAGATTCTCTTATCCATCCTTCCAGATCTAAGAATCGCGGGGTCTATTCTTTCCGGAAAATTCGTGGCACCGATAACTAGAACTTTTTTCTTAACGCTGCCTTCCATGTGCATAAGGAACTCGCTGATTTCTGCTTTGCGGTATTGTTCGCATGAAGAAAGGCTGTCTCTTCGAGGCATGAGGCCGGAAATCTCATCTACGAAAAGAACGCAGGGGGCGATTTGTTCCGCTTTGCGGAATGCCTGCACGATGTTGTTCGATGTTGCATGTATGTAGGGGCTTCCCACCGTTCCCTCGCTCATTTCAATGAGTTCCGCCCGCAGCGCTTCCGCTAGTTTTTTTGCTATGAATGTCTTCCCGCATCCTGGAGGTCCGAAAAACAGAATCCCGTTAGAAGGCGTAACACCGTATTTTTCATAAGCTTCCCAATTCAAAAATGGCTGGATCACATCCCGGATGAGAGTCTTTTTCAGCTCCGCCATTCCGGCAATAGCATCCAGTCCTCTTCTTTGAATCAAATTTTTCAGCCTTTCAGGAATATCCCCTTCTTTGTGGTCGGGGTATCTTTTCCCTATGATTTCAAGCCCTCCGGCAAACAAGACTTCATGAGGTATGTCCCTGCTTTTGAGCTTCTTCGCTATCTCTGCATCATGAAAGAGATAAAGATATTCTCCGCTGTCTAGGAGAAATGCCTCGACGAACTGCTGTTTATCGACTCTTTTCAAAATTCTCGACCCGCCCGGCAGCACCCAGCCTGGAGGAAATGATGGTTTGGATATCTGCGTCATGAATTTTTCTCCAGGTCGATTAAATAATCTGAAACATCGGAATATCCCGCTTCCCTCATTTCTTTCAGGATAGCCTGCGCAATCTGCCGGTCGGAATATCCCTTGCCTCTTAAGTTTTTAAGCCCGTCTGAATAAAGGATATCAAGCCATTCAATGGCTTCTTTCTCTTGCGAGGCCAAGCCGTAAGAAGAAGAGGATGAGGATTTTGTCTGATAGCTGCTGCTTTTGTACGATTTATTGGAAGCCGGCTTGTCGTTATCCATGATTACAAAAAAGTAGAACAGAATCGCAGCTATCCATCCTATCCATTTCCACATTTTCCTCTGAGTAAGCCCGTAAATCCGCCGGTATAGCACTTTGCAGCAGCTCGCAATTCCAAAATGGCTCATCACTACCGCCGAGTCTGGATCCGTTTGCTGAGAGACCATTTTTTCTATGATTTTCAAGTAAATATCGTGGCTGGAAATCAAGTCTGAAAGCTCGCATTTTTCCAAAGAAATAGAGAAGCTGCTGATTTCTTTTTCCAAATCAATCAGTTCGGGCTCTGGATTATCTTCAGTGGGGACTGTCCAAGTAGGGGACAGGCTTAATAAAGAAATGCGTCCTTTCACTATTTCAGACACATGCTCGAAAATATCGATGCATTTTTTGTAGTTATTCCGATTCAAAAACCCGTCTATAGCAAGAGTTTTTATATTGAATTTCTTTTGGGAAAAGAGCTCGTGCCCTTTGCTCATCATCAAAGAGCTGTAGTTGATCAGAAGCTGGATCCGGTTGGCTGCCGACGATTCAGAAGCTTCCGAGGCAAGCTCTTTATCCAGCTGCAAATAAGCGCTCTTTGCTTCCTCGAATCTTTGTTCTTCGACTAAATCCTTAATACGGCTGAATTTCCCCGAAACCTGCTGCCAGGATTCATTTGCCAGCAGCTGCTTTTTGTCTGATTCGATTTTGTCTAGGACGGCTTCAGAAACTGCCAGCTTGGAACTTTGGTTTATAAGAAGCCGGGCAGTTTCTGTATCAGCATTTTCATTGTAAATATCTACCGCTATGGATCTTAATTTTTCTGCGGTATCGTTTTTCAGGACGGTAAGAGGGCTGTATTCCGCAAGTTCGAATTTGTCCAACTCTGAAAAGCATTTATGGATTTTCTTGAGAGCCTTCTTAATGGAAGCGGCATCTGGATCGCCGTCTCTCATTTTTTCCAGTTCTTCCATCTCCTTTTTGACTCGCAAAATAACAGGCTGAAGAATTTCCGAATCGGCCGTCTTTCCAATCCTTCCGAATGCTGAATAGCAAGCGCCGATGGCTTCTGGATTTTTAGTCTGATGGTAGAATGAGACAGCTTTCGCTGAAAGTGTTTCAAAAAGAGAGCTTCTAAATTCTTCGAAAAGAGAAGAGGATGTGCCGAGTTCATCATGGAGCAGGTAGTGTTTTTCGTAGAATTTCCAGAAATCGTCTGAGTCGGAAATCAGCTTCCAGGCATCCAGAGACTGGCAGAAACTGTCCATGCTGGAAGATGCAAAAGCGTGGAACATCAAAGATAATGCAAGGTTCTTCTTATCGAGCCAGTCGGAGCCTGACGCTTTAAAAATGGCAATGGCTTCCTGATAGCCTCCATTGGAGATAAACTCGAGCGCTTTGCGGCTTTCCAACCGGTGGTCTTCAAACCAGAAAAAAATCTCCTTCAACCGGTCCTGGATTCCAGAAACTCTTTCCAAGGCAAGGCGTATCTCGCCTTCATTCCTGAATTCTTTTACATGGCCGATATCAATGTCGAATTCCTGCACTTCTTCGATTTTTGCAAGCTGGAGAAGCTGCTGCGATCTTTTCCGAATTTCCTTCAAAGCCGAGGAAGAGGATAAGCCGAGGATATTGAATGAATTCCTGATCAGGATTTGGGGAAGCTGAGTTGTCGCTGTCATAGCATAATCCCCGATTTCACAAATTTAATTTGAGTCTTTCCGTCCCAGATAAAGGGGCGGATTGCCCAGAATACTTCCTGCATTTCCTTTATGTCAGACCTGGCTAGCGCATCCTGCGTTCTGCTGATCAAAGCTGGAAGCGATGGATGAGGATTCTGCTTTTCCTGTGCTTGCTGGAGTATGTATTGCATCCAGGATGCTAAAATGCGCGGGTCGGAGAATTGGCATCTGAAATGGAGTTCGTCCAGTTTCTTGGCAATGTGCTCGATCCATACGGCGTCCTGTTTAGCAATAGCGGAAAGGCCCTCTTTGCGCAGGGTATTGTAAGTAGTCTCATATTCCGTTCGTTTTTCCGGCGGATTGCAGTCTTGCAGGTATTCTGAGATCTCATCGCACTCGCGCCAGAAAGCTGCAACGTTGGCATTGTATTTCGTTTTCGCTTCCATTTGGTCCAAGGCCATCATGAGATCTTTCACCTGTTTTTCAGCTTTTCTTTGCTGATCGGAATCCGATCCGGATCTGTCGATCGTAGCCTGGATATCTTTGATCATGTTCTTGATAATCCCAGCTTCCTTCGAATTCTCTTCAGTTCCGATGACAGCTTCCGATCTGGATATTTGTTCGGAAAAGTCCTTTTTTACCTCGTCGATTTTAGCGGCATCGAAATAGAGGGTTTGCCGGGCATTTATAGTGATATCAGACTCAGGAAGATAAGCCGTTACCGACAATTCTCTGGATTCATTGATTTGGATAGTGATGTCCACAGGAGAACCGCGCTTCAGGTCTTTAGCAATTGATTTTCCTGTAATTGCCAGATGGCACACGAGGGTGTTGCGGTTGATGATCAAGGACTCTCCTTCATAAATGCAGATAGGGAGGCCGTTGTCTGAAGATCCCGCTTTCAGGTCTGCAACTGTATGGAACCGTTTCTTCTCTTTTAGGGGGAGAATGCTGTTTTTAGAGAAAAAGAACTCCATCGTTTCGGAAGCATCGGCATAACCCTGAAGAGCGGAAAGCGATAGAATGGAAACGCCGATCGAGTAGGGGAGCGGTGCGCCCATGATAGAAACCCCTCGGGAGATATGGATGCTGTCCGGAGAAGAGGCTATAAGCTTCCCGCTGCTGTCTTTGATATAAATCCAATATTGCGTTCCCTTGGCTCCTGTAGGAAGCGTCAATATGAACTTGCCGTTTTTAATCAGAATCTCTTCCGAAGAAAATGAATCATCCGATCCGGCGAATTGTATTGAATAAGGCTGGGAACTTTCCTGGCACGAAGCGATCTTTCCGGTAATCGTTTGCTCGTCGTCCGATGTCACCGGATTGTAGTTTACTTCAAGCTGGCAGCCTGCATTCTGCTGTCCGGTCTTGTTCTCCTGGACGGAAACCGCTGTCTGGTTCCCGAACATGGCAGCGCCTTTTGCAACTACAGTAAGGGGGTCTAAGCTTCCATCCACTTTGATTTGAAGGGCGTCTTTTAAAAATTCCCTTAGAATCGGCATCTGGGTAGGGCCTCCGACAAGAACGATCTTCTGGACGGTGGAAGGCTCGACTTTCGAATCATCGATCGTTTTCTTACAAAGATCCGCTGTTTTACCAAGAAGATCCTTGCAGCTTTCAAGAAGATCCAGCCTTGATATTTCGATGGAGTGCTGAATCTGGATTTGATCTGTCTGGATATCAATATCGATCGTGGTTCTTTCACTGATGGTCAATTCTATTTTCGCTGTTTCAGCCAGATCCTTCAAATAACTGAAAACCTGGGAGTGGATTACTGGGTCCAGCAAGATTCCTTCAGTGGCAAGAGAGGGTTGGATAAGATTCTGAATGATGGCTGCATCGAAATCTTTCCCGCCAAGGAAGTTGTCGCCCGCATGAGCGAGCACCGTAAGCGAACCGTCTCTGAGGGCGACCAGAGCGACGTCGAATGTTCCTCCGCCTAAATCATAGACAAGCCAGTTTTCATTCTTCTGGTTAAGGAACCCATAGGCGATTGCTGCTGCAATAGGCTCTTGCAGAAGCGCTACCTGCTTGAATCCTGCCAAATTTCCAGCCCTTTTCGTAGCCTCTGATTGGACTGTGGAGAAATAAGCCGGAACTGTAATAACAGCTGCATCCAGAGCCATTTCAGGATGTTTGCGCTGCACATCGCCTCTCAAAGCTTTCAATATTTCAGCCGAAACTTCTTCAGGAAGAAGAGCTTTTTTCAAATTAGGGAAAGAGATGGATTCCCCCGTGCCCATTAAGCGTTTGACTTCGGCCTTGCTGTTCTGCAGGTTTTCTTTCGAGTTGTTCATCACACGCTTGGCTTTCGAACCTATGACGATGTTCCCATTGCGGTCGGCATACACAACAGACGGCGTGCTCTCTTCTCCCAGCGCGTTTTTAAGAATCTGCGTTTCATTATTTTGGATGACGGCCACGGAAGAATTCGTGGTTCCCAGATCAATTCCGATTTCAATAGTAGACAAAATGCGCCTCCTGCGGTCCTTGTTTGCTGTGCAGCAAAATTTGAAAATAAATGTTTCTAAGCCAAAAATTTAAAGACAGTATACAATTATGACTTCATAACGTCAAGCCATTATGACGCTTGCAAGAGATTGAAAGGATGCGGAAAATAGCACTTAGTAATAATTAAAATATTAATTGTATTATTTGAATTGTGAATAGAATTATTGATTCATAGACTGCAAAAAGATATCTGCATCTTTTTGATTTTTGAAAATGACAAAGTCAGTTTTCGGGTACTTCTTGCTAAGCTCTTCGATTCTGGCTCTTTTTTCCTTATCGAAATTCCAAGTGTATTTCAAAATTTCCCAGGTAACCGCCCTTAAGCCTCCAAAGTCTTTTTTATAATTGAAGAGCCTTTTGAAAAGCCTCAAAAAACAGAGTAGGCGGGGGAGTTGGAAATAGATCAAAACATCCGCCTTGGCGAATCTCATTTCGAAGGTCGAAAAAGAACATCCCTCTACCACCCAGGCTTCTTCGCTGAGCATAGCCTTTTGGATCTCAATAAATTCCTGCTTATCTCTTTTCTTTCCCCCAGGCTCGAACATATGCCTGTCCAAGTGGTGGACTGGAATGCCTAGAATTCCACCGAGCTTGGCAGCGAATGTGGACTTCCCGCTTCCCGGTAGTCCGATCAGCGCAAATTTCTTAAAAGATGTTTTTTTCATAGAATTTAGAGAAGAAATCGTTAGAGCTATCGGCTGCCGGAAGGCTTTGAATCGTCTTCAACCATTTCCATCTGATACAAAAGACGGATTCCTTCACAGAGCAAAGCGGATTTATCTGTCTTTCTTTTATCTCTCAGCCGTTTTATGAAGATTTCATTCAGCATGTTTTCATCTTCTTCGGACATATAAATAGTTGTCTTCGCTTTTTTAGAGAGAGGCGGCGGTTCTTGCACTGTCATAAAATCTGTTCCTGGCAATAAGAATTTCTACAGAGATTGCCAAAATGAGGGTAAAATGTCAAACCATTAACGTCTTGACGTCATAGAATTAGCAGCCACGGACTGCTCGGCAGCAGAATTCAACCATAAATGAAGATGTTCGGCCGCTCGGACATCATCTTCGTTGTAATCGATGATATCCTGCAAAATCCCTCGGTCGCCTGTTTCCAGCCAGCTCTCATACCAGAAAATGCTTTGCCCGCCCCCGGCTTTGGCATGCCTCCACTTAAAATCGACGAAAGGAGATTTTGCAATATCTTTTATTGAATATGAATAAAGCGGAAAGACAATCGAATTATCAACATTCTTTTTTAGGTCGATAAGATTCGATTGAAACCTAGCCAATTCTTTCGATGCCCCGTATTTCGAGGACAGCTTGGCAATCGCAGCCTGTTCGTAGTTTGCATAATGATACCCTGCGTAGGCATCCGGAAGAATCTTGAGCCATTCCATAAAATCAGCCCACATTGTTTTTTCCCTATCGGGGGATTCGGCAAGAAAATACAAAAAGTATTTTCCAGGATCCTGCTTTGAAAAACTGGCCTTTCCGATCTTGGCGAATTCGCCGTCCGGATCTCCAACTACCCAGAAACCGAAAAGATATTCGGCTCCCAGCCAGGGATCGCCTTCAATATCAAAATAGAGGCTCAGACCGGTTTGAGGGATAGGATTGCACCGGCCTATGAAAATAGGTCTTTTTTCTACGAGGGCCTGCGCTTGCATTTTAGCTCTTTGAAGAGCATCCTTCGAAGCTCCTGGAATTTTAGGCAATGAATCGATGTCCAGCTCCGCCATTTGGCGCACGGTGCCGATTCCGGCCTTTCTAAGAGCTCTAGCCGAGTCTTTGCGCATTTTATAGATCAGCGATAGATCGTCTCTTTCTATAGCCTCTTTCAGACATTCCGAATACCAGGGGCTTTCTTTTGCCGAGCTTGAAATATGAGGCGCTGGCTTGGTTCCTCTTAATATTTCTTCTATATCGCTGATGTCCTGCTGCATCTTTTTCAAGGTTCTCTTATCGATTTCCACCTCGAGCCGTTCGCGGTTCCCATTGATAACTGCAGCGGATGAAGGAGAGAATCCTTGAATGGAAGCTAATATCCTGCAGTAAAATGCCAATTGCTGCTTATGAAGAGTCTTAGCTTTAGAGGAGGACTTTATATCTGCCGGAACGTACACCCAGTCTCCGAAGACGGAGGAACCGGGCATTTTTTCAAGAAGATCGGGGCGCCCGCGGTAAATAACCCCTTCTGAAGACATTTCAATCCAGCCTTGATATATCAATGGCTTTCCTTCTTTCATCAGCTTCAGCGTATCTTGAAATCCTGCAGAAGGATCCAGCGCAGTCACTTCTTCTACCTGAAGCATTGATATATAATGCTGTTCATGAAGATTTCCATCCTCCATGATCTTGAGAACGAATTCAGACATCGGCTCTTTTTTCGCCGGATCTCCAAAAGCATCATGCCATATCCAGAGAGGGTCTTTAGCCAATTTAAAGAAATGGGATGGCGTAATTATCAAACAAGTATCCGATTTTAATTTTCGTTAATTTTAACGAATTAACAAATTAAAACAACTAGCAAACAATGTCTTATACAAATTAAAAATTTAATTAAATTTCAACGGGGTTGCCAGTGTTTTGGCTGCTTGGAAGAAAGAGGCCGGCCAGGAGTTAGCAATGCTTTTAACCAGACGGCCTCATAGGCGGTTTCTATAATATCAGAATCCAAAACTTGCGTTTACTACCGTAATCTCTCTATTACGATTGATTGTGATTTCAAAATCACCCCACCATAAATGATCTTGGAAATGCGGATATTTTTCCCTATCGCTTTCATCCTCTAATTCAGGACCGAATTTAATTGTGAGATCATATTCGCCATCAACGCAGATATCATCCCCATTTATTCGATACTGAAGCTCTTTTATAGAGAGATCTTTTGCTACATAGTACTCATTAAAACCATATATTTCAGCTTCTCCATCGCCGGTAAGATAATCATTAAACCAATACTGTTGGATTTCATTTTTCAAATTCGTTTTTTCACATACAAACTGCATGTCCTTTTCCGAATCTTGAAATAGCTTAAGGATGTCTATTACATCCTGAAATGGCGTTGCAGGGTTTTGAATAAACGGAACCGCCAGGTCTATTTTTTTAGACATGCTATTCTCAAAAGATATCCTTTTTAAAAGATCGTCTTTAGATGAAATTGATAGATTACGCTTAGATGTTAAAAGATTTAGATAATTCTTATAGTTAGAATAACCTAACTCTTTCGCTGCTTCATTAAGCGCTTGATTCTGGCTTAATGATTTTTCTTTTTTCAGCTGCTTTGCCCGCTGCTTGAAAAACGATGATAAAACAAGGGGTTTTTCCATAATAAACCAAACTTTTACCCATCAACGCTTTGTCGCCTGCTCCAAAACATCTGTGAGCGATGTTTAGTTTAAAATGATTTAAAGAACATGAGTTCAATGACAGGGCTCGAGTGCAAGCTTTAGTGCGCAGGCGCATGGTCTCTGTCTAACCGCCCGGCATTTTATCCAATGTAGCAAATTGATACAAGTCTTGATTGCAAGAATACTAAAGGTAAAGAGCATTTGTTAATCTTTTTCTCTGGAAATCTCTCTAGGCAGATGCTATGATCCAATAGAAAATTTTCAATAAGAGCCGCTATGAAAAATATCGAACATACGCCGATTATACGAACGGACAGGCTGATTTTAAGGCAATGGTGCAGCGAAGATCTAGAGCCGTTTGCCAGCATGAACGCCGATCCGAGGGTCAGAGAGTACTTTCCCGGCCTGCAAACCAAGGAAGAGAGCAATCATTCTGTTTCTCTTGCATCGAATCACATTGAAAAATTCGGATGGGGATTCTGGGCGGCTTCGCTTGCTGAAACAGGCGAATTCATCGGCTTTATTGGATTGGAGGATGTCTACTTTCAAGCTAAATTCGTGCCGGCTGTTGAGATAGGATGGAGGCTGGCATTCAAGCATTGGGGGAAAGGATATGCCACGGAAGGGGCTTTAGCATGTCTACGCTATGGTTTTGAAACGCTTAATTTGAATGAGATAGTTTCTTTCACGGTTGTTGAAAATACCAAATCCCGCGCAGTGATGCAGAAAATCGGCATGCATCACGATTCAAAAGACGATTTCGACCACCCAAAACTTCCAGAAGGGCATCCGCTAAGGCGCCATGTTCTCTACCGCCTGGAAAGGGACGAGTGGAAGAAAAAGCAAAGAGCGCCATGAACAAATATGTATTCAAGCCTTACAGCCCGTTATTTCCTAACCTGTTCGCAAAAGAAAAGGCTCGGATTTCCAGTCATTTCCCTTTTTCTGCGTCCATCGAACATGTCGGCAGCACGGCCGTCCCCGGACTGGGCGGAAAAGGCATTATCGATATAGCGATTGCAGTGGAGAAGGACTGCATGGAAGAAGCAAAAAACAAGCTGCAGGAACTCGACTATGAATTCCGTCCTTCTTTCAGTACGCCGGACCGCTTTTATTTCATCGCCTATTTGCCGGATCCGGAAGAAAGCAGCAGAAGATACCATATCCATCTAACTTATCCTCAAAGCAAAGAATGGAAAGAGCTAATTGGATTTAGAGATTATCTGAGAACCCATCCGGAAACTATGGAAGAATATGCCAATGTCAAAAAACAGGCAGCAGAAATAGCAAATCAGGACGGAGACCAGTATCGCAAAATGAAAGAACCGATCCTGCAGAAAATTAATGCGTTCATTAAAGGATACAATGCCAAATAGCCATGTGCAAATCATCTATCTCAATGGGCCGTCAAGCAGCGGCAAGACAACGCTTGCTAAAGCCTTGCAGCATGCATTCGATGACCTGTTTCTGCATGTAGGGATCGATAAAATCATTGGCTGGATGCCTGAAAAAGTGAACGACTGGACAGGGGGAGCAGCTTCCCTTGGATATAGCTGGAAAAAAAGCTCCGATGCATCAGGCAATCCCATTCAAGAACTTCAAATAGGTCCCTATGCTGCAAAAATAGCAAAAACCTTTCAGGAAATAGTCGTTACATTAGCCAAGATGGGGCATCATCTTATCATTGACGATGTTTCTTTTGGCAAAAAACAAGTAGATGAATGGAGAGAGCTTTTAAAAGATTTCGCCGTTTTGTGGGTTGGAGTCAATGCGCCTTTGCCTGTCTTAGAACAAAGAGAAAAAGAGCGGGGCAACAGAATAGTAGGATCGGCACGAGGCCAATTCCATAAAGTGCATGCTGGCGCCGTATACGACTTGGAAATAGATACCCATCATACGACTCTTGATGAGAACATTCACACAATTAAATCCTTTGCTACTGAGAGCACAAACAGAAATAAAGACAAACAAAACCCTCTCATACGGTCTTTGCTCAAGACTGACATTCCCAAAATAGTCAGTCGTTATTCCTTCCCTTGGTCAACGCTCGAAAAGACGCAGATTCTTTGGGACGGATATTATCAAGAGCAGGAAGATAGAGTTCGTACAGTTGCAGTCATAGAAAAGGATGGCGAAATCCTGGGTTATGGCAGTTTGCTTAGAAAACCGGAATCCCCTTTCTTTGCGCAAAGGAACGTTCCCGAAATCAATGCAATTTGGATCGATGAAGAGTATAGAAGGCGAGGTTTGGGTACAGCATTGATTAAATGGCTCGAAGATCTTGCAAGCCAAGAGGGTTGCAATGAAATAGGGATTGGAGTGGGGCTATACCGCGATTACGGCCCTGCGCAGCAGCTTTATTTTCAATTAGGATATACTCCCGAAGGCAATGGCATTACTTACAAAGGCGAAGCTGCCATAGCCGGCCAATCTTATCCACTCGACGACGATCTTATTTTGTGGCTTGTAAAATCCCTCGCTAAAGCAAAGAGAATCCCATGAAACACGCAGGACATATCGAAATCGATGGTTTTAAACTAAAATATCTCACAGAAGGGACAGGCCCGGATGTCCTGGTCGTTGGCAGCTCAATCTATTACCCTCGAAGCTTTTCGCAAAATCTTCGGAAGTCCCTTCGATTGCACTTCGTTGATTATCGAGGATTTGCAGAAGGGCCGGAAACTGCGCTGACTTTTGATACTCTGCTTGGGGACATTGAATGTTTCAGACAGAAGCTCGGCTTGGAAAAATGCATCGTAGTCGGCCATTCAGCCCACGGTCTTTTAGCTCTTGAATATGCGAAAAAATACAAAAAGCACGTTTCCGGGGCTGTCATCATCGGAATGCCTCCGCATATGAGGCCGGATCACATCGCAATGGCTCAAAACAACTGGGATGATTCTGTCTGGCCGGAGCGGAAGGCGGCATTCGCTCGAAATATGAAGCTGATGCCTGATGAAAAACTGAATCAGCTGCCTAGGGATGAATGGTTTCTCCAAATGAATTTCCGCAACATTCCTAAAAGCTGGTACGACTACAATTTTGATTCAACCCCTCTTTGGCAAGGAGTCAAGCCGAATACGCATATTTTGGATCAAATGTATCTTCGGTTTGCCCGCGAAGTTGATGTTTCGCAAGGTCTGGAGTCGTTAGATCTTCCGGTTTTCCTCGCTTACGGACGTTTTGAATTCTTAGTGGCTCCCATTCACTCCTGGGACCCTCTCCGTCCTAAGTTCAAAAATCTCACCGTCCGCATCTTTGAAAAAAGCGCTCATTCGCCTCAATATGAAGAAGCGGAACTCTTTGATGCAGAGCTGTTAAAATGGGCGGAAGAAACATGACAAACAAACAGCCTTTTTCATCTCAATCCATTATTGATTGTCTGAAAACTAACTACGGCCTTGCCATTACTGCGCTTATGCTTCTTCCTTTGGGAGCGGATATGAATGCGTCGGTTTATAAGGCTGAAACCGGGAGCAGCCAGTCTTATTTCGTAAAGCTGAAACGTGGCCATCGCTATGATATGAGCGTTGCAATATTAGCCTTGCTGCAGGCTTCAGGAATTCAAAAGATCATTCCTGCCGTCAAAACAACCAATGGAAAGCTGACTCAGCATATCAACGATTTCACTCTTACTGTATACCCATTTATCGATGGGCAGAATGGATTCTGCTACAACCTAACAGACGACCAATGGATTGCTCTCGGAAACGTATTGAGGCAAGTGCATGAATTCGATGTGCCGTCTTCAATTAAAGATCTGATCCGCAAAGAAGCCTATTCGGATAAATGGCGTAAAACAGTCAGAGCGCTCGATGCTCATATTGATAAACCCCTAAATGGCGACGAACCAGCTTTGAAGCTGCAGTCTTTTATGAGGGAGCATAGAGCGGCAATCCGCCGTCTGATAGAGCGGGCTGAAGCTTTAAGCCAAAAAGTCCAGGAACAATCGTCAGAATTCGTGCTGTGCCATTCGGATATTCACGGCGGAAATGTGCTGATCGATGAAAACGGCTCCCTCTTCATAGTGGATTGGGATGATCCTATTATGGCTCCTAAAGAGCGGGATCTCATGTTTATTGGGGGAGGGGTAGCTAATGTCTGGAATAACCCCCGCGAGGAAGAATTTTTTTATAAGGGATATGGGAAGACTGAAATCAATCCAGCGCTCCTAGCTTATTACCGCCATGAGCGGATCGTAGAGGATATTGCGGAGTATGGGCAAGCGCTGCTTTTGACGCCGGATGGAGGCGGAGACAGGATGGAAATGTTCGGACACTTTAAGGACATGTTCGAACCGAATGGCGTGATAGAAATAGCATTCAAAACAGATATTAATCCGCAGGCGCGCCTCATATCCTCTGAAAAAGAGAAAATTGCGGCTCTGGATTTTAGGCAGAAGCATTTTTTTGACCGGTTGAAAATTCAAGATCCCTACGCTTGGGCGTTAGATCAAAAGGATCACCTTCATTGGCTCCTATATGATGGAGATGAAGTTATTGGATATGCCCATGTGCAAATGTGGCCAGATCATAGAGCAGCTCTGCGGATCATAGTCATCGATGAGCAAAGGCGCGGGCAGGGAATGGGCAAATGCTTGATGGATTATTGCGAGGAGGAATTGAAACGGCTAGGCGTCGCACTTTTCCAAACCGAAGCTTCTCCGAATGCTTATCTTTTTTACAAGAAGCTTGGGTACATAGAAATGCCGTTCAATAATCCGGATGGAGAGGCCACTCATCCCGATGACCGGGCAATGGGGAAATATCTATGAGCCGAAACCAGACCCGCGCAAGAAAGTTTTTTTCATACTACAGACCCTACATTGGACTCTTCAGCGCAGATATGGCTTGCGCGGTGATTGCCTCAGCAGCGATGCTTGCTATTCCGTTATGCGTTCGGTACATCACGGCCAATTTACTGCAAGTTGGCTCAACGGATGCCCTCCATCAAATCTATGTGATGGGAGGAATTATGCTTGGCCTGATTGCTGTTTACGCAGCATGCCACGCATTTATCGACTATCAAGGGCACGTGATGGGCGCCTTGATGGAAAGAGATATGCGAAGCGAGTTGTTTGATCATTATCAAAAGCTCTCTTTCAAATTTTATGATGAGCATAAAACCGGCCAGCTCATGACGCGCATCTCCCATGACACATTTGATCTTGCCGAACTCTACCACCACGGGCCGGAAGATGCGGTCATTTCCTTTTTAAATTTCATCGGGGCGTTTGTCATCTTGATGAGCATCAATGCCAAGCTTGCTCTCATCGCCTTTCTCTTTGTTCCTGTTATGGGAATCTATGGATTTTATACAGCCAGGAAAATGTACGCTGCATTAAAGAAAAGCAGCGACAAAATCGGAGATATCAATGCGCAGGTAGAGGATACCCTTGCAGGGATAAGAGTAGTCAAATCCTTCACTAATGAAGACATCGAAAAGAAAAAATTCGGCTCTGAAAATGATCAGTTCCTCGAGAGCAGGCGGAAAGGCTATAAGGCAGAGGCTTACTTCTATGACGGGCTGATCTCTTTTACCCAGCTCATGACAGTCGCCATTGTCATTTTTGGAGCAGCGAGCATCGTTAAAGGATCCATGGATCTGGCTGACCTGCTCACTTTTCTCCTGTATATCGTTATCCTGATAGAACCGATTCAACGCCTTGGCAATTTTATTCGGTTATATCAGCAGGGGATTACCGGCTTTAATCGCTTTATGGATGTTTTGGAAGTTGAGCCGGATATTCAAGATGCCAAAAATGCTGAAGAACTGCATCAGGTTCGGGGAGATATAGAATTCAAAGCAGTCAGCTTTAAATATAGAGAGGGCCATGACCACGTTTTGAAAAATATCTCCCTGAAAATCAATGTAGGAGAATACGTAGCCCTGGTTGGATTTTCCGGAGTCGGAAAGACGACTCTTTGCTCTTTGATTCCAAGGTTTTACGAGGCTAGCTCAGGGAAAATACTAGTCGACGGACGGGATATTAAAAATCTTAAGCTCAAATCTCTAAGAAAAAATATCGGCCTTGTCCAGCAGGATATCTATCTTTTTGCAGGAACGGTTTTGGACAATATCCGCTATGGAAAGCCAGATAGCACAGAAGAAGAAATCATTGCCGCTGCCAAACAGGCCAATGCGCATGATTTTATTATGATGCTCCCCAATGGATATTCTACAGACATTGGCCAGCGCGGAGTTAAACTCTCCGGAGGACAAAAGCAAAGGATCAGCATCGCTCGCGTCTTCCTAAAAAATCCGCCTATCATCATTTTCGACGAAGCCACTAGCAGCCTTGATAACGAAAGCGAAAGAGCTGTGCAGAATTCCATTGAAAGATTGATGAAGAATCGCACAACGCTTGTCATAGCGCACCGTCTGTCGACGATCAGAAATGCTCAGAGGATTCTTGTGCTGACGGATAAAGGGATTGAGGAACAAGGCACGCATGAAGAGCTGATCGCTTTAGATAAGACCTACGCCAGCCTTTACAATATGCAGCTAAGGATCGAGGATACAGGAGAAAACACATAGAAATGGAATCTCTTATTTCACTGTATAAAAATCGGTTAAATCTTCCTGAGGCTCAATTCACCTTCATAGACCATGAAGATGCGATGGTGGCTGCGGTCTTTAAAATTTCGCAGCCCGGGCGCCCTGATCTGATTTTAAAAGTCTCCTCTCGAAAAGGAGACTTTTTAAGAGAGGCTTATTTTTTAAGCCGTTTTTCCGGCAAGATCCTCGTGCCTAAGATCATTCAGCTGATAGAACCGGAAAAGGGACTGGACGCAGCTGTTTTGATGGAATGCATTCAGGGAGATCTTCTTAAACCAGAAACGATCACTAAGACTTTGGCATCGGAAATCGGTGCGCTTCTTGCCTGCATCCATCTCGAACATGCCGAAGGATATGGAGATCTGACAGATTTATCCCATTTGAGCAATGACCCTCGAATTCCTTTTACGATGAAATTCGAAGAGGGGATTGAAGAATGCAAAGGCCATCTGCCTGAGAGTCTGCTTGAAACATGCAGGCGCCATTTCGATAGAGATATCGATCTGCTTTTATCCGCCGACGGTCCGTGTGTTATACACCGCGATTTCCGCCCCGGAAACATCATTGCTTGTGATGGGAAAGTACGGGGCATCATCGACTGGTCGTCCGGACGGGGAGGATTTGCTGAAGATGATTTCTGTCCGTTGGAATTCGGAGAATGGCCTGCGGGCTGTAAAAGCTCATTCTTAGAAGGATACGCCTCCATTAGAAAAGTTCCTGACTATAAGCGGATGATGCCTCTTTTACACTTAAGCAGAGCGGTTGCAGCGGTCGGATTCACTGTTAAAAGAGGAACCTGGGAATCCAGAAACTCAAATCTTTATCAGTTCAATCTCCGTTATCTTGAATCTCTTGCCGGAGGAGGGAAAGCATGATATTCGCACAAAAGGATTTCGAGATCGAAGACGTGCTCAGCAAACCGTTGATGGCTCATTTATCAACGGTTGAGGATGGAATTCCACGCGATTCCCCAGTCTGGTTTCTTTGGGAAGATTCCTGCCTGTGGATTTTCGGTACGTCAAAGGACAGCTTTGTGAAAAGGCTGCAAGCCGAACCAAAATGCGCTGCCGGAATCGTAGAATATGACTTAGAAAATGGGATTCTCAAACATGTAGGCATTAGGGGAGTAACTTCTCTTGCAAGCTGCGATAAAGACCGCCTAATGCGCTTTGTGGCTAAATACTTAGGACAAAATAAACAGAATTGGAATCCTTGGTTTATAGAAAATGTCGTCGATCCGTTGGATGCCATGATAAGACTTGATCCCGAGTCGGTCGTCGCTAAAAATGTCTCATTTTTCAAGACAGGACCAAATCTTGCTTCTTAGGAATCTTCTATGGAACACTGAAGCATAACATCGTTAAGATCTATGGAAATCGCGGGGAGGGCTGGCTTGCCGAACTGGATGGCTGCGGATGATAATCCTTAAGGGAGATCCTAATTCTTTCTACCCCCTTATTTGCTCTATCTCGTTTGAGCTCAATCAACCCTACTTCTCCAGTTGAATGAACATGAGTGCCTCCACATGGAACTGTGGCAATGTTAGGCAGTCTCCAAAAGCGAATTTGATTGAATTCATCAAGAAATCCTTTTTCAATTGGAAGATCGGCAGAAATAATTTTATTGTACTCTTCGAGAAGCTTTGGAAAATACACAGCAATGTTCACGTCACATTCAAAATCTACACGAGCTCCTGTCTCAGCAATATGAGCCCCTCTTTTTTTGATAACTGTATCAATTTCTTCAGGTTTAAGCTCGACACCTTCTGGCGTTTCATTAAACAGGCGATTCATGAGAACAAGAATCAACTCACACGTAAAATGTAAACGCATTAATCGATTGCGACGTAACCAGTCTATTTTCATGATAACATTTTCCCCTGGAACAAAGCCGTGTCCTTCGGGAAAGGTATAATAAATCAAAAAAGGGGCGCACTTATCCATATGTGAAGATATGGCTTTAATATCATTGACTGTCACTACATCACTTTCTTGCCCTCCACACTCTGAAAAGCCGATTGTTTCAGAAAAAACAATAACATTCCCATCGACTTGGCTCACTTTCGTTTCAAGACCTTGTTGATAAGGATCATCCCAAAAAACCTTTCTCATGAGGACTCCTTTACAGAAATGACCTTTCCACCCGTTACCTTTTGTAGCTCTTTTGCAGGCAAGCTAAACACAGCATATGGCGTACCAGCGGCTGCCCATAAGGTTTCATATTGAAGTAGGTCTTCATCTATGTAGACGAGTGATATAGGATTTTTGTGTCCTAATGGTGGAATGCCCCCTATTGCAAAACCTGTAATTTCTCGAGTAAAGTCGGCATCAGCTTTTGATATCTTTTCTTCCGTATATCGTTGAATTGCTTCTTCATTTACACGATTTTTACCACTTACAAGTACAAGAACTGGTCTTTGCGTTTCTTTTGTACGGAAAAGCAATGATTTTACAATTTGCCCCACTTGGCAACCGATCGTCATTGCTGCATCGTTTGCAGTGCGCGTACTCGCATTAAGTTCGAGTACTTCAAATCCTAACCCTTTTTCAGAAAGCGCCCTTTGTACGATCTCTGCACTCTTGCTAAGTGTTGTCATATATTCTCCTATAAATTTTGTGCGTTATCTTGTACAATGAGTCTATTTTAGCAAACGTGCGCTATAACGCACAAGTAGATAATATCAGTTTTTTATGATGGAAATATTAAATCGTATCGCATCCACTTTAAAAACAATCCGAAAGGAACGTGGTTGGAGCCTTGATAAAGCTGCTCAAGAAACAGGCGTAAGTAAAGCAATGCTTGGTCAGATTGAGCGTGCAGAATCCAGCCCAACCATCTCTACTCTATGGAAGATAGCGAGTGGCTTTAAAGTCCCTTTTTCTCTTTTTATAGCCGATGGCCAACCAGATTATAGTACTGGCCAAACAAAAACCCTTCACCCCAGTGATGACAAAATTAAGGTGCTTCCAATTTTTCCTTTTGACGAGAAGCTTAAATGCGAAATGTTTTTAATTGAACTCTTGCCAGGCTGCGAGCACATATCCTCTCCGCATCAACCAAATGTTGTCGAACATATACTAGTAGCTGAGGGGTCCATGGAAGTCTATTCGAATTCTGCTTGGAAATTATTAACTAAAGGTCAAGGCCTTCGCTTTGATGCATGCCAACCTCATGGTTATCGCAACCTTTCGGAACAAAGTTCAACCATATATGACATCATTCATTACTAAAAACGTCTCATTTTTTAGAACCGGACCGAATCTTGCTTCTTAGGAATCTTCTATGGAAATACTGAAGCATAACATCGTTAAGATCTATGGAAAGCGCGGGAAAGACTGGCTTGCCGAACTGCCGCGCAGGATCGAGCAATTGCAGCGCTCATGGGGATTATCGGAGTTAAAGCCTTTTCCAAACCTTAGCTATAGTTACGTCCTCGCAGGGTTTCAAGGCAGCGTCCCTGTCATTTTGAAGCTCAGCCCTGATGCAAATTTGATCGACAAGGAAGCTATGGCTCTGAATGCTTTCGAAGGATTTGGAGCAGTCTCAGTGCTTGGCCGTGATGAAGGGGTTCTTTTGCTGGAACGAGCTGTTCCTGGAGATCTTTTAAAAAGCAGCCTCCACAAAGAGAAAAGAATCGAGATTGCCTGTAAAGTCATCGACAAGCTGCATCAAGCGCCGATTCCATCCAAGGAAGGTTTTCCTTCGATTGAGGAATGGCTTGCTGCTGTTGACAAGGAATGGGGCCTTCCCAAAGATCACTTAAAGAGAGCACGCAAGCTGAAAAACAAGCTCATAACAAAAGATCCAGGACGTAAAGTTCTGCTCCATGGGGATCTCCATCAAGAGAACATCCTATCAAGCGGGAACAGCTGGGTTGTTATCGATCCAAAAGGCGTAATAGGCAGCCCGATTCACGAAATATGGGCATGCATCGAGGATCCCGGCCATGATCTTAAATTTTTAGCCGGCTACTTCGGCTATCCGCTTCAAGACGTTATTGAATGGTATTATGTCCGCCTTATTCTGGCTGCTTGCTGGCAGGCCGAAGACGGTCTCGATGCAGGGCGTTTTTTAGCTCTAGCTCAATCTGTTCTGCCGATGGTCGAGCCTTAAAAGCTCAAAATTCCTTGAAATTAGCCGGAATTTATGATAAAATAATGACATATTAATCTTTTGAAGGAGCCTCATCCAGTGAGAATTTAAGTTTGAATCCAATCTGTTAACTAAACAACCCAAGGATCAAACTTATGTCTCGGCTTCTTATACAATTTTCACATCTTTTTAAATCTTTCAGCTCTTTTCCTCTATTCGAGGATGTTTCCCTGTCGATCAATGAGGGCGAGCTTTTTGCTCTAATCGGAGAAAATGGAGCAGGAAAAACAACGCTTCTTCAGATTCTGTCTGGAACCTTGCAGCCCGATTCGGGAAGCCTTAGCAAAGCGCCCGGTCTTTCCATCGGATTCCTTCCGCAGGAAATTGTGCTATCAAATCCTGCTGCTATCGTTCGGGAATTCATAGAAGGAGACTCTCTTTCGGAATTAGAGCGGGACATGGCTGCCTGTCTGGAAGACCCCGGCCGTTTGGCCGAATGGGCCGAGCTGCATGAAAAATACGAACAGCTTGGAGGATACCGCCGGGTTCCGATCGAACAAGTGCTCCGCGGACTGAAATTGGAAAACAGTTTGCTTGATCTGCCCATGTCCCGTCTAAGCAGCGGACAGCGCGTGCGCGCAGCCCTTGCCAAAGCATTGATCGAAAATCCCGATCTTCTTCTTTTAGACGAGCCTACGAACCATCTTGACCAAGAGATGCTTGAATGGCTGGAATCTGCTTTGAGGCAGAAGAAAGGGGCCTGCGTGATTGTCTCCCATGACCGCAAGTTTCTGAATGCCGTTTGCAACCAGCTTGTCGAAATCAAAAACGGAAAGCTTTCCAGCTATGGGGGAAGCTACGACTTCTATCTTGCAGAGCAGGAAAGGATGCTGGAAAGGCAGATAAAAGCCTTTGAAGCCCAAGAGGAAGAAAGAGCAAGCCTGAAGCAAAAAATCAAAGCGGTTACGTTTTCAAAAGGCAAAGCAACCCCTCCGAAAGACCGCAACATCATGGCTTACGATAAAAGAGGGGAGAAGCATCAGAAATCGCTCCAGCACAAGCTGGATGCCATGAAAACGCGCCTTGAAGAACTCGAAGCGGGTCTTCTTTCCCACCCGAAACCGAAAAGCATCAAGGGCCTCAAATTCGCAGAATCCCCTCTAGCTTCTTCTGTTGCAATCGAATTGGACCATGCGGGCAAGTCATACGGAAGCAAAGTTCTATTTTCCGGTTTCTGCAAGAGCATCTGCAAAGGCGACAGAATCCTTGTCACAGGCCCGAACGGCTGCGGAAAAACCACGCTCCTCAAAGCCATTGCAGGAATGATTCCAT
>CAZQNB010000002.1:0-11110 GCA_964594545.1 uncultured bacterium
TATTATTCTAATAAACGATGAACATCATTTAAAAAGGATTCCGGGAATCCCTCATGGCGTAAAATATCAAGGGCGATATTTCTTTCCCAAATCCCGGGGACAATTTTATATGAATATAAGATCGATCCATCAAGGGTAGCCTTAGCCCCTAAACAATAATTTGAGTAGCTCTCTTCCTCTTCTAAAGAGGTCATAAAGGGGAAGTGCGTCGGGAATATCGCCATTACGTTTTGGAACTTTCCTAAATAGGTTGCGTACGTGTAGGCGAGAGATTGCCCGACCGTTGCATTTGTTCCGTTAAACATTTCATCGAGAACGACAAACGCTAGAGCCTCTGTATCTAAGTTTTCAATTTGGTCTAATATGTACTTAGCTCTTTGTGCTTGCGCTTCAAAAAGAGATTTTCCGTCGTCGTCTGTTACGTTGAGATAGGTCGCTACATAATCAAAAGGCGTTAACCGCGCTTCTTTTGCGGGGAGGATGCCAAGGCTTTGACTGAGAATAATGCTGATCGCCATCCCTTTAATGAAGGTAGACTTGCCCCCTTCATTAGGCCCCGTAAGGATCATATTTCTTTTTGCGTTCTCTGTGCCTAGTTCAATTGTATTGGGAACTGCGCGATTAGGATCAATGAAGGGATTCCACAAATCGCGAGCAAAAATCACCGGAGTTTTAGAGTCATCAATAAAGGATGCAAATGAGTAAATCACAGGCCTATCTTGGGATTCTTTATATAAACGGGCAATCGACATGTAAGCATCAATTTCGCCAAGAGCATACAAAGCCTCCTCAAGAAATTCTTTATGTTCATGAATCATTTTAGAGGCGACTAAAATATCCCCTGCCGAGGACCAAAAATGAGGGGTGTCTTTGAATGTATTGCGGCTCAGAATTTCAATAAGCGCGCTGATGGGATTTTCTTTTTTTGAGAGCTCTTGAACGGCATTTGTTAAGTAAGAATGGGCAGGAAAAGGACTTTTAGAGAGAAGCTCATTGATTTTGTTCATGGCTTCTATAAATGTATTGAGATGAATCAGTTTTTCTTGGTTGTACATTTGCAACGATATATTATCGCGCATCCAGTCATAGCTTTCTTTTGCAACTTTTGCTGTTAAAATAGCTGCCACTGCATAAAACGGTTTCCAGAGATAAGACCCTAGATCTATTTTCTCTGAAAAATAGTTCCTTGTGATTGAAAAGAGGGGGCTTGCTGCGCCTAAGTATGAGGCTGCAGATGATTCTTGCAGAGGATTTGTGAGTATACTGTATTGAGCAAGGGAGCCTAGGCCAAATAGAGCCGAAGCCCATTGGATGCCTCTTTGCGAGTGAGACCAGAGGGAACTCATATTTAAGATAGCGGGGAAGGAATTGAGCTTTTCGTTTACCGTTTCCCCAAGGTAACTAAAATAGTTTTTGGAGCTTGTGTTATACAAAGGATCATTCAACCAAAATGAAAGGATAAAGTTTTCTGAACTTTGGATTTTCGATAATTGTTCATCTACCGCTAAAAATAATTCCGGATGATTCAAAAGGGAATAGACAGCCTGTTGCCGATTTTTAACAATATCGATCTTTTTTCTAGGCACCGGGTGGGCAATCCATGATTCGAGGATTCTGGAACCTAAGCTAAGCTTTGTCCGATTGATATGATGGACAAGGCGAGAATCCGGGGATTCTTCATTTGTAGATTTAAATAATTGTAAATTTCCCCATGTGGTTTGATCGTTATTTAATATGGACTCTTCATCGAGTTCATATTTCTCTAAGCATCTTTCTACGATCCCCCAGGAGCTTTTACATTTTTTAAACGACTGCAAATTTTTCTGGTAATCCATGCAGCGATCTAAGAATTTGCCAAAAGGTTCATTGGGCCAGTCTTCTTCTTGCCAGAGTTCTCTTGACATGCAGTGTCTGGAAATTGGCGAAGCCATACAGTTTGTAATTAAGAGAAGGGAAAAAAATAAAAAGGATGGATTCATGAAAAGAGCCCCTGGAAAAGCGAAGCATCTTTGCAGAAGTCCTGATTTATTTTCAACTATACCGAACGTCATTCACGAGGGGTATACAGGAGCGAAAATGTCCGCGTTGTAGCTTGACCTGACAAACGGCCCTGAATACATGTGCTTTACGCCGATGGAAAGGCCAAAGGTTTCGTATTCTTTAAACATTTCCGGCGTGACGAATTGTTTTACAATGAGTTTTGTCCGGCTTGCCTGTAGATATTGGCCGATGGTGATGATATCGCATCCTGCTTGATAGAGATCTTGAATCGTTGCTTTGACTTCTTCATGGGTCTCTCCAAGTCCTACCATAATCCCTGATTTAACAAAGTAGGTTTTCCCTGATTTTTTTGCATGGTTCAAGATAGATAGAGTTCGATCGTACTGCGCTTTATGTCTCACTCGAGGAGAAAGGGAGCGAACCGTTTCAATATTGTGATTAAAAATTTCAGGTTTTTCGTTCAATACGAGATCAAGAGCTTCAAAGTCCCCTGAAAAATCAGACGTGAGCACTTCGATTGTAACTGTTGGATTTACGCTTCTTACAGACCGGATGATTTGACCGATGTGTCTTGCCCCTTTATCTTCCAAGTCATCGCGAGCGACCATGGTGATGACAACATGCTTTAAGCCGAGTTCTTTCGCAGATAGAGCAATTCTCTCAGGCTCATCGGCCTCCGGCGCTTTGGGCGTTTTTGAAAAATCAATATCGCAAAACCCGCAGTTGCGTGTGCATTCTTTGCCGAGAGCTAGGAATGTCGCTGTTTTTTTTGTGTAACATTCGAGTCTATTTGGACACTTTGCCTCTTCGCAGACCGTGTTGAGCCGATATTTTTCAACAATTGCGTTTGTTTGAAAAATTTCGCCCCCTTGAGGGAGTTTTGTGTGGAGCCACGAGGGGAATCGTCCTCTTGGCTTTTCCTCAGGATTGTCAGGAAGGATATTGAGCTTATTCATCTTTTCTTTGGGGGAAGGTGGATGGGAGTTCCGAGCGCCATTGCTGCCGATTCATGCCAAATTTCAGCCATCGTCGGGTGGGCATGGATCGTCTCCATGACCGACTCTAATGTGAGTTCATTTTGAATAGCAAGCGCCATTTCAGCAATCAGATTCGAGGCTTCATGACCAATGATCGTAGCTCCCAGAATTTGCCCTGTTTTTTTATCCGCAATGATTTGGGAAAATCCTTCTGTGTCCATGGAGGCTGCCGCTTTGCCGATCGCTTGGAAGGGGAATGTCCCTTGTGTAACGGTTATTCCTTGCTCTGTCGCTTGTTCGAGAGATAAACCAACGGTTGCGACTTCAGGGGATGTAAAGATCACAGCGGGAACTGCGTTATAATGGACATGGGAGGTAAGTCCTGAGGCGTTCATCGCGGCCGTGATTCCTTGATGGGAAGCCACGTGGGCGAGCATTGACTGGCCGGTCACATCGCCGATGGCAAAGAGAGTATTGACTTCCGTTCTCATTTCGTCATCGACATCAAGAAATCCCTTGTCATTTGTTTTAAGTCCTGCTTTTTCGAGTTTGAGATTTTCTGTAAAAGGTTTTCGTCCGATGGAGACAAGCGCAAAATCAGCATCTAGAGAAGAGCCGTCGGATAAAGTAACGTGGGCTGAAGTTTTTTTGTTCTCAATTCCTTTGACCATCACGTTGGTGCGCAGTTCGATCCCTTTCGCAAGGAACGCCTGCGTCATAAATTGAGCAACAGTGGGTCCTTGAGCTGCTAAAATTGAGGGGAGCGCTTCCAAAATCGTGACTTTAGATCCAAGTTCCGCAAAAAGGGATGCAAATTCGCAGCCGATATAGCCGCCTCCGACAATCACGAGTTTTTTGGGCACTTCTGTAAGTTCGAGTATCGATGTGGAATTCAATATGCGCGTATGATCGCACGGGAACGCTTTTACATCGACAGGGACAGAACCTGTTGCGATGATGATATGTTCCGCAAAGATGCGCAGGTTGTCATGTCCTGTGATTTTGAGCTCTGTTGGAGATTCAAACGCGGCAGTCCCTTGAAAGATCGTGATTTTATTCGATTTGATCAAACCTTCGAGTCCCGATCTAATTTTTGTAATCACAGCATCTTTGCGCGCTTTCATTTTTTCATAAGCAAATGAAATAGGGCCAACTGCAATACCAAAATCGGCAGCCCTTCGCACCTGATGTAAAATGTTTGCTGAGGAAAGGAGTGTTTTTGTCGGAATGCAGCCCACATTGAGGCAAGTGCCGCCCAAATGACCTTTTTCAATCAATGCGACTTTTTTCCCCAGTTGAGCCGATTTAATGGCAGCTACATAACCGCCGGGGCCTGCGCCAATGATGGCGATGTCAAAAGTTTTGTTGTCTTGTGTGCTCATATACCAGAGTATACTTGAGATGAAAAAAAAGGGGAAATGGATATTATTGGCTCTTTTAGATATGCTGGGGTAAGAGACTATATGAAACCAAAAAAACGCCAGAAGCTTTGTCACAATTGTGAAGGGGAAATCGACATTGACGTGATTGTCTGTCCATTTTGCGCAGCTGATTTACGAGAAGAAAAGCCGGAGCAAAGATATTCTTCGTATGTCTCTCAAGTGCAGCAGATGAGTCAAAAACAAACAAACCACTCTCTCTATCCGGAAACAACCCCAGCCCCTGAAATTGCCCATGTAGTGGAATCTATCAAGGAAGAGGTTGCGGAGGCTGTAGAGGCAGTTTTGCCCGAAGAGGCCGAAGCGAAGCCCGGGGTTTTCCTTCCGACGATTTTATTTACTCTTGGGATTCAGCTCTGTGTATTTGGTCTTTTAATGCTTCTTTTTTCCCATAAAGGTATGGTGATTTTAAAATGGGATGCGAGGTGTTGGTTTTTTTATCTATTTGCTTCTGTTCCGTTTTTGTATTTTGGTTCTAAATACATGTCAAAACTATAGATCTCTAAAACTCTCCTTTGAATTCTAAAAAGAAGGCATGAGTTGTGTCTCCCGCATTGTACAATAGATCGTAATCGAGTTGAATCATTGCGTTTGGTATTAGTTTTTTTGCACGATCATCCGATACGAGTAGTGTCCTTTTCCTTTCTTGGGCTTTTTTTTCTTATGGGTTTCCCCTGAGAGCTTGGGATTAAAACGGATTTCTACATAAAGCATTCGATAGATCTCATTTTGCGGCCCTATTTTTTCTCCATTTTTATGACATTTTAAAACAAAGGATCGTTCGATTTTTTTTGGTTTGCAGCCGGGAATTTCAATGGTCATCGAAGGAAGAGAAAAGGGGGGCGTCTTTTCGTCGCAAGAGGGGAGTTTGCTCCACGGAATTTCGTGGTTGATGAGTTTTTCTTTGATCTCTGAAAAGCTCCATTCGGCAAGCCGTTCTCCTTCCATCTCTTCAAGGAGTTTCATTTGCGCTCTATAGGCTTCGATGGGACTTTGAACAAGGGGGATAAGGCAGAGAGAAACAAGAAGGATGGCGATGAGGATTTCAAGGAGGAGAAAGGGGCTTTTTTTACAATACTGCGATGGGTTGGAATCGGAGATAGTCGCAGGATGTGAGGAGGTAGCGAATGCCATTTCTGACCCCAAAGAGTGGTGTGTTTGAAAAGATATTGTGCAGATGTCCGAAGACGCACACTTGAATGTTATGCTGCTCAAGAATTTGTGAGGCTCTTGAGGCCTCCATTTTGGCGCCAATGGGCGGATAATGGGTCATCGCGATTTTGATTGTAGCGTCTTTGTTCATAGATCCGAGACTGAGTTTGAGTCTTTCCAACTCTCGATCGAAGATTTTTTGGGAGAAATCTTCTTGGATGATCTCTTCTGTCGATGGTTTTTTTGCCTTAGGATTTTCTTGAAATTGGACAAACTCGCCAAAGGAATATTCGGGGGTGTCCCAGAGTCTTGCGCCGCCGATTGCGACATCTTTCCACAAAAATGCGTTATTCTGAATGATGTGGATGGAAGGAGGGAGAATTTCGGTGATCTTTTTTAACGATCCCCACCAATAATCGTGGTTCCCTTTGATCATCACTTTGGTTCCGGGAAGCGAATCGATCCACTCCAGATCGGCAATCGCTTCTTCGGGACGCATAGCCCAGGAGATATCACCGGGAATTAAGACAAGGTCTTCCGGATGGATTAAGGCTTTCCAGTGTGCAGCAATCGCTTCGGCATGGCCCTCCCAGTGAGGGCCAAACACATCCATGCTCTTGTTTGCAATGCCGAAACTCAAGTGTAGATCGCCAATCGCCCAGATCCGCGGCTTCTTCATGTTATGGAGAAGTTAATCGAGCGGCGAGACGTGACTTGGTGCGTGCAGCCTTGTTGGCTTTAAATACGCCTTTTTTTACACCCTTGTCCATAAGACTATAGATGGTGCTGAGTTTTTCTTTTGTGACTTCAGCTGCTTCTTTGTTTGACAAAGAGGCTGTAAGAGATTTCACCGCTGTAAGAACTTCAGATCGATGCGATCTGTTGCGAAGGCGGTTTTTCTGGTTTTGAAGGTCTCTTTTTAGGGCGGACGGACGTTTTACTTTTGCTTCCGTTTTTTTCCCTTTTTTATCAGTAGGTTCGGCCATGGATCCTCGGTTTGCTCATATTAAAAGCTGTGATTATAGTTCTTTGCCGATAATTCGTAAAGCAACAAGTGATTTTTACTCATCGGCTTAAAATATTTAATATCAGGCGGGGGTTGAGATGCGACTTGTCAAGTAGTCGCGCATTTTAGGATCTGTTACTTTTTTTACCTCAGCATTCCAATATTCCTTGGGGATGCAGCAGATTTCTCTTCCCCTCTCTTCTAGTATATAAGTGCATTGATATACGCCGTGTTTCCCGGCGGGGACGTCAAATACTTGGTGGGGGGTGAATTTTGCAAGTGCCGCAAGCAACCAAAAAGGAATCGTCTTGTCCGTCTTGGATGAGAGCTTGTCTATCTTGGAAAAGAGATCGTCTTCTTTTTTGGTTGTTTTTTCTTCGATCAGGCTGACCGCCCTGTGTTTGTCGATGGATTGGTTTGCCCAAGTTTCAAAACGGGTAAATAGATTGTTTTCCGGAGCGCGTCTGTTTTTAGACTCACTTGGGTGAGCCGTTTTATAAAAGCCGGCAAGTTGAATGCACTCTGATGTCTTTGGGTTTTCTATTCCGTTAAAACGACTGAGAAGATGGCACATTGAAGGACGTGGAGAGTCCCTTTTAGGGTCGTTTGTAATGTATCGGAGGACATTCCCGGGTTCGCCTTCAATAGCATTCTCATCTGCGAGATATTCTTTAAATTCGTAGGTTTTGTTCGGATTTGGTCCAAAATGATTGATTGCGGCAAACAGTTGGGCGTCCTCGCCTTTTTTGACTTCCCGTTTAAAGAAATCGATTGTTTTTTCGAGGACTTGTTCGTCAGGAATATGTTCAAATTTTCTGGAAGCTTTATATTTTTGCCATACGTAGGTTTTGTAGGAGAGGAAACTAAAGATGAATGCCAGGCGGCATATTTTGAGGATCCGAGAATTTCTCGAAGACTTATGTGCTTGCTCTGAGAGGGGAGGGAGCAGGAGTTGTTTTTCTGTAGAAGATCCTTTTGAGAGCAATTTTGTATATGCGACTTTTCCTATATGGGAGGCTCCGAGTATTGTTCCTAGATCCACGCCTACGGATGCGATGGCCATTAGGTCAGCTGCCGTCTCTCCAAAGTCTAGATGGCCCCAAGTAGAGTTTTTTAGCCATTCAAGGTTGTTTGCGTTGAGATTGAGGTGATCTGTTACAACGTTTTGAGGAGCGTGGAAATCAAAAAATCCTTGTAATTTAGCTGCTTGAGCTGAGAATGAGGCTGCAATAAAACTGTTTTTGACGCGAAATATTGATGAAGTTATTTTGTTCATGATTAAATAATACCTATTTATTTTGTTTTTTGCAATTACTGTCTGTGTGTAGAGTAAAGATTTTATTAGCTATTGATAATAATGCCAATTTGTTTTTATAATATATCAGGTGATCTATGAATTTTGTATGCAATAGTCGCGTTAGTTCGTTTTATGAGTTCGCAACAGACGGATTTCAGTCTGAAATGAGCGATTTTCGGTCTATGCAGGGGCGGTTATATTGTTTTAAGACCTTGCTTCAAAAAATTCTTTTTCTTCCCTTTGCGATTCTTCTTAAGTCCTTTGTCACTCTATTTAGAGGGGTGGGGGTAGTTACGGGGTTTGTTTTGCTCGTAGCGACTTTTGGGACAAGAGAGGGGATTGTCGATTTTTTTAGCCGAAGAGTTCTCTTTTTAGCTCAAGATCTAGTCGATTGGGTTTTGTTCCCCTTTATTGTTACGCTTGGGGTTTTTAAGCTTCTTTTGGGCTCTGCCGTTCATCCGGCGATTTATTTTAGATAGTTTTTAAGAAGAGCTAGGTAGGGATCTCGAACGAAACGAATAAATAAATTTTTCAATTTTTGTTTTCGTGTCCGGAGTGTTTTTTCTAGAGTAATCCATTCAAGAAGAGATTTCTCAAAATCGGTTGTCAGCAGTTTTTCGATCAGGTCATTTTTGAACATATATATAGTGTTGTGAAATCTCGTTTTAAGTCCTTTTGGAATGTCTTCGAATTTTTTCTTTGAGGGAATTTGGAAAGGTTCTGATAGGTCCACGGGGATTTTATTTCCCCTGCGAACTCTTTTGTGATTAACGATGATTTCGAGTTGGTCGTAAAAGGTTAATTCTCTTGAGGCGAAATAGCTCGATTTCTCGCGGATAAAGGCCTCTGATCTACTGACATGTTTTTTGTTAAAGAGGCGATCATCGAGGATCCAGACGACTTCAAATCCCATCGATTTATATTCGGAGACCCTTTCTTTCGCTTCCAGTTCGGATATGGGGGAGCATTGAATTTCAAAGACGATTTTTTTCTTTTCCCAGGCAACATCTGCGATCCGTTGGATGGTTTTAAACGGTTTTTCTAAGATAGCGTCGCCCTTGGGAAGGATTTTTTGTAGGTGGAGTTGAATGAGGAGATGTCTTTCGCTTTTGCTGTAAAGGCGGCAAGAGGGGGCGGTGGAGAGGTGGTAAAAATGGGGGAATTTAAGCTCGCCTCGTTTGAGTTTGAGGGGGGCTTGGCATTCCAGGCACCGGTAGGGGGTTCCGGGATGGGCATCCCAGGCGTCTATCGTGTCTTGTCCGTCGCTTGCAAATAAGGCCATTGAAATTAATTGGATAGGATATATCATATTATGTATACTGAACAAACAGTTTGTCTATAAATCGATTAGGAGTTCATGAGCGGAACAGCAGCTTTTAGCAATCCACAACACCAACAAAAAATTGAAGAACTCGTAGCAGTTGCTAAGGAGCAGGGGTATTTGACCTACGAGGAGATCAACGAAGTTCTCCCGATGACCTTTGATTCCCCTGAGCAAATCGACCAGGTGTTGATCTACTTGAGCGGCATGGATATTCAGATCCTCAACCAAGCCGAAGTAGATAGACAAAAAGAGAGAAAGAAAGAAGCGAAAGAGCTTGAAAGTCTTCCCAAACGGACGGAAGGAACTTCTGATGATCCAGTCCGGATGTATCTGAAAGAAATGGGCTCTGTCCCTCTCTTGACCCGGGAAGAAGAGGTTGAGATTTCAAAGCGTATTGAAAAAGCGCAGATCCAGATTGAAAAAATCATTATGCGTTTTCGTTATTCGATCCGTGAAGCGATTTCGATTGCCTACTATCTCATTTCCAGCAAAGAGCGATTCGATAAAGTCATTGCAGAAAAAGAAGTTTCGGACAAACCGCTCTATTTAAGTTTACTCCCTAAATTATGCGATTTGATGAAACAAGAGGATCAGTTGCTCGAGCAGCTCCTCGTTCAGTTGCTAAATCCGGATTTAAAAAAAGAATCGAGAGCCGATCTATTAGACACAATTGAAAAGTGCCGCATTCGCGCGCAAGCTTACTTAAGACGTTTGAGCTGCAGACATAATATTATTGAGGATTTCGGCGAAGTTGTTCTTTCTGCTTACGATCGATTTATTGTCCTTGAAAAAGAGATTCAAGAGCTAACTCCCAGAGCGGAAAAGAATAAATTTGCGGCAGGCAAACTCGCGGCTGCAAAAAGAAAGCTCTACAAGAGGGAACTTGCGGCAGGAAGATCTCTTGAAGAATTTAAAAAAGACGTCCGGATGCTCCAGCGCTGGATGGATAAGAGCCAGGAAGCGAAGCGTGAAATGGTCGAGTCCAACTTGCGTCTTGTGATCTCGATTGCAAAAAAATATACAAACCGCGGCCTTTCATTCCTAGATCTCATCCAAGAAGGAAATATGGGCCTCATGAAGGCTGTTGAGAAATTTGAATACCGCAGAGGATATAAATTCTCCACTTACGCAACGTGGTGGATTCGTCAGGCGGTCACAAGAGCCATTGCGGATCAGGCGCGAACGATTCGAATCCCTGTGCACATGATCGAAACAATCAATAAAGTGCTTCGCGGCGCGAAAAAATTGATGATGGAGACAGGAAGAGAGCCAACTCCTGAAGAGCTCGCCAAAGAATTGGGACTCACTCCTGAGCGCGTTCGGGAAATTTACAAAATCGCCCAGCATCCGATTTCCTTGCAAGCGGAAGTGGGAGATGGGGGAGAGAGCCAATTTGGCGATTTCCTCGAAGATACGGCGATCGAATCTCCTGCGGAAGCAACCGGCTACGCGATTTTAAAAGACAAAATGGGCGAGGTACTCGCGACTCTTACAGATCGAGAGAGAACTGTGCTCATCGAACGATTTGGTCTTTTAGACGGCAAGCCGAAAACGTTGGAAGAAGTCGGCGTTCGCTTCAAAGTAACGCGTGAGCGTGTGCGTCAAATCGAGGCAAAAGCGCTTCGCAAAATGCGCCATCCAACACGCGCAAAGCAATTGCAAGCCTTCTTAGACCTCTTAGAAAGCGAATAAAAAAAGAAAAAATAGCAGGATTTTAGGATGGACAGGATAAAAAAATATTACGCCGCAAAGCAATGATGTAGCTTTTTTTTATCCTGTCTATCCTAAAATCCTGCTATTTTCTTCTCCACTCCTAAGATGAATCAAAGAAAGCACATTTATACCGCTCGTGATTGAAGAATCGGCGTTTGATAAATACATTTCTCTCTGCAGATCAACTTTATATTATTTATT
>CAZQNB010000002.1:11210-16960 GCA_964594545.1 uncultured bacterium
ATGCGCGATTTGTTTGGAGGCTGAGTTCACACCTTCCAATCCGGCCTTAACCCATGTTGGGGGAGAGGATCATGATGGCTTTCATAAGTCATGCTTGGCCGACTGGCTAATACATAATCCCATCTGTCCTCTGGATCGCATGCCTATTGATCCGAGTTCTCTAGTATCCAGGACTGATATTATCAGATCCAGATTTAAGACAGCGATGCGCAATGCGGTTTTGGCGGCTGATTTTGGAGCCACACTCTTCGCACTAGGAAGAGTATGGGCAGCGGGAGCAGATAGAGTAGCAACATGCGAGTTAATTGCAAAAATGCCGATATTAGAAGCACGTGTCGCCTCGATAGCCGCGCATGCGGCAATGACCTTCGCTGCGATGAAAGTTTCAGATTTCCTATTTGACGCTGTTGAAGAGGGGTTAGTCGTAAGATGTACGACTGTTGCTGTAGGAGCGATAGCAATAGCTAGCAGAGTGGCTGTAACAACAGAAGGCGAAGCGCTTGGAGGAGTTACAGGAGCTGCAGTAACAGCAGGCATCGGATTTTTAGCAGGGTCAGTCTCCGGATTTGATGTTGAAAATATTGGATTTGGAACGTGTGTAGGGGGACTTGCATCGATTATGGTCGGACTTTTTAATCGTGAGTATGCTCTAAAGATGTCAATAGTAGGTCTTCCGTTGCTTGCAGGAACTACAGCAGGTATTTTAACTTTAATGAGAAGATAATGGGTTAAGCTTCCCTCAGAAAGCCACGCACGAAAACTGGACAAGTATCCCTAGATCTCATATAAAGAAGAACAGCTATCAAAGTTGTTTTTGAATGAAAAAATCTTGGAAAATTGTTCTGCTCGTCATCCTCTTTCTCGGGGTGATCGCGATCTCTGCCCAGTACATGAGCACGCACAATATCCCGGTACTCAATCCAAAAGGTTCTATTGGTTTACAGCAAAGAGAGCTGATCATTGTTTGCTCTCTGATCATGTGCATCGTTGTGATCCCTGTATTCATCATGATGTTTTTCTTTTCTTGGAAATACCGAGAAAAAAATAAGGATTCAAAATATTCCCCCGAATGGGACCACAGCGTGGCTGCGGAAATTGTTTGGTGGGGAGTTCCCTTCATTATTGTTGTCGTTTTAGCCGTTATCACTTGGCGCTCCACCCATGAACTCAATCCATTTAAGCCGATTGACAACGGAAATAAACCTCTCGTAATTCAGGTTGTGGCTCTGCAGTGGAAGTGGTTATTTATTTATCCGGAGCAGGGAATCGCTACAGTAAATTACATCCAATTTCCCAAAGAGACCCCAATCAATTTTGAAATCACAGCCGACGCTCCAATGAACTCTTTTTGGATTCCGCAATTAGGCGGCCAAATTTATGCCATGCCGGGCATGCGGACAAAGCTCCATTTAATTGCAAATGTTGAGGGCGATTTTCGGGGATCATCTGCCAATATTAGTGGCAATGGCTTTGCGGGGATGACGTTTAGGGCGGTTTCTAGCTCGCAGGAAGATTTTGAGGGTTGGATGGAAACAGTGCGAGAATCTCCGAACCAATTAAGTTTGGAAGAATATTCGTCTTTAGTTTTGCCAAGTGAATATGATCCTGTGATTTATTATTCAGAAGTAGATGAAACCCTTTTTAATAATATAGTCATGAAGTTTATGTAGGTACTATGTTTGGAAGATTGACAGAAGAGGCTCTTAAGCACGATTGGATCGAGTACCTCGCCGGCGTTTCGATGGGGGTTGGCGCTATTTTTGTGTTTGTTCTGATCACGTATTTGGGACGTTGGAAATGGCTTTGGAAAGAGTGGATCACATCGGTCGATCATAAGAGAATCGGCATTATGTATATCATCGTCTCTTTCATCATGCTCTCGAAGGGCCTCATCGACGCCCTGATGATGAGAGCGCAGCAAGCGAGCGCTTTTGGTGACTCGATGGGATATTTAACGGCCCCGCACTTTCAACAAATTGTCACAGCCCATGGCGTCACTATGATCTTCTTTGTGGGAATGGGCCTCGTATTTGGATTGATCAATTTAGTTTTGCCTCTACAGATTGGCGCTCGCGATGTTGCCTTTCCGTTTTTAAATTCTTTGAGTTTTTGGCTCTTTTCCTCGGGCGCGTTGTATATTCTGGTCTCTCTTGTCATCGGCGTTTTTGCAGGGACCGGATGGTCTGCCTACCCACCGTTATCGGGAATTAAATATAACCCTGGCGTCGGGGTCGATTATTGGCTTTGGAGCGTTCAAATTTCCGGAGCGGGAAGTTTGCTCACGGGAATTAATTTCTTGGTCACGATTTTAAAGATGCGCTGCCCTGGCATGACGCTTATGAAAATGCCCATTTTTGTTTGGGCAAGCCTTGTCAATGTGATTTTAGTTGTTTTTGCTTTCCCTGTTTTGACAGCAACTGTGGCCATGCTCTCGACAGATCGCCTCTTAGATACGCATATTTTTACCTCTGAGCTTGGCGGCAACCCCATGATGTACATCAACCTTTTTTGGGCTTGGGGTCATCCGGAGGTCTATATTTTGATCTTGCCGATCTTCGGGATTTTTTCAGAGATTGTCCCTGTTTTTTCCAAAAAAAGACTCTTCGGCTATACGACAATGGTGTGGGCGCTCGTTGCGATTACCGTTCTTTCGTTTGTCGTTTGGCTGCACCACTTCTTTACAATGGGAGCAGGTCCCAATGTAAATGCCTTTTTTGGGATCATGACCATGATCATCGCGGTTCCCACCGGCGTTAAAATTTTCAACTGGCTCTTTACGATGAATCAGGGAAAGGTGCAGTTTACAACGCCGATGCTTTGGTTTATGGCGTTTGTTTTCACCTTTACTCTGGGCGGAGTCACCGGCGTCTTAATGTCGATTCCCGGCATCGATTTTCAAGCGCACAATAGTTTGTTTTTGATCGCCCACTTTCACTCAACCATCATTGGCGGCGTTGTATTTGGCTTTTTTGCAGGCTATACCTACTGGTTTCCTAAATTTATCGGATTTACTCTCGATGAAAAGTGGGGCAAGAGGGCTTTTTGGTGTTGGTTCATTGGGTTTATTTTAGCTTTCATTCCTCTCTATTTACTTGGATTTATGGGAGTCACAAGACGGCTCAATCATTTTGATGTCATGGGCTGGCAACCGCTCTTTCTTGTGGCAGCTTTTGGCGCAATGCTGATCTCTCTTGGCGTTCTATGCCAAGTGATTCAGGTGCTTGTGAGCATAAAAACGAAAAATGAGAGAAGAGATACCACAGGAGATCCTTGGGATGGGAGAACTCTTGAGTGGACAACTTCATCACCGCCCCCATTTTATAATTTCGCTATTATCCCTCATGTAGAAGATCGAGATCCCTTTTGGGTGATGAAACAATCGGGTGCCCCCAAGAAAATGGGCCCCTATGAAGACATTCATATGCCGAGAAATTCAGCGATGGGCTTTGCCATTGGCGTTTTAAGCTTTATGGTGGGCTTTGGATTTGTTTGGTATATGTTCTGGCTATCCACTCTTTGCATCATTGCAATTATTGTTTGCGTAATTGTCCACCTGTATCGAAAAGAATCGGAGTATGTAGTCTCCGCCAAAGAAATTGAGGAAATTGAAAGAAATGCAACATGAAGCAGAAACGTATTCTAAAACGGTTTTTGGATTTTGGGTGTATCTCCTCACCGATTTTGTCCTTTTTGCCACGATCTTGGCCTCTTATTTTGTCTTGCGAAATAGCACGTGCGGGGGCGTTAAGGCGGCAGATATTTTGCCTCTTTCTTATACATTTATGCAGACGCTCATTTTACTTAGCTGTAGTTTGACTGCAGGGCTTGCAGGGATCATGGCCCATCGCAATAACACAAGGGCAGTCACAATCTTTTTTGGCTTGACGTTTGTATTAGGCGCCCTGTTTATGTGGATGGAGTTTGTCGGATTTTCATTCCTTGTCCGGGCGGGCAATGGATGGGATGCAAGCGCCTTTTTATCGGCCTATTTTACGCTTCTTGGTACGCACGCTCTCCATATGATTTTTGCCCTTTTATGGATCCTTGTGATTTTGCCTCCTGTTTGGCGCCATGGTCTTACGATGGTGAGCTTGCAGAGAATTACCTGTTTAAAGATGTTTTGGCAGTTTTTGAGTATGATTTGGATCGGGATATTTACGATGGTGTATCTCATGGGAGTAAACTAGATGATTGATTCGCATCATGGTTGGAATAAGAGCCTAACGCCTCTGATGATTGGATTTGTCCTCTCCCTTTTTTGCACCATTGCAGCCTACTATATCGCGGAGGAGAATCTTTTTCGTGCCCCGGTGGTTTTAGTGGCTATTTTAGGATTTGTTCAGACAATTGTTCAGCTGGTCTTTTTTTTCCACTTAGGAATTGAAGAAAAGCCGCGCTGGAATTTTATCTTATTTTTGTTTATGGCGTTAGTTGTCTTTCTTGTGATCGGCGGATCCCTCTGGATCATGAATAATTTAAATAAATATACGATGTAGGGAGTGTTCCATAAAGATTGCTTCGTCGATTTTCGGGATTATTTTGGCCGATTTTTGATTTAAATTTGGGGGGTTATATACCTATGTCGATATTACCCCCCAAATTTAAATCGAAAATCGGCTCAAAAGAACCCGAAAATCGACAGAAGAATCTTTATGGAGCACTCCCTGATGTCTATTCCTGCTTATACATTTTCTGTTCGATCCTACTCGTTATTGACAAAGCCGGGGATTATGCTTGGTAATGCGATTACTGTGGCCGGAGGCTTTTTCTTAGCCTCAAAAGGGCAGATCGATCTTTGGCTGTTTTTAGCTGCGGTTGTGGGGCTTTCCCTATTGATTGGCTCTTCTTGCGTGTTCAATAATTATATCGATCGGAAAGCGGATGCTAAAATGGCGAGAACCAAAAATCGGGCGCTTGTTACGGGCGCGATTTCTGTGCCGCGGGCTCTTCTATTTGCTTTGGCTTTAGGCGCTTTGGGCATTGCGATTCTTAGTGTCTATACCAATGGCCTCACATTGGCCGTTGCCCTGTTTGGTTTTTTTGTCTATGTGATTTTGTATAGTTTTTCAAAGTACTATTCAACGCACGGGACTTTAATTGGAAGCGTTGCGGGAGCTGTCCCCCCAATTGTGGGATATACGGCGGTGAGTTCCTCGCTTGATTTAGGCGCTTTTGTATTATTTATCATTCTTGCGCTGTGGCAAATGCCCCATTTTTATGCGATTTCGATCTTTCGTCAGAAAGATTACGCGGCCGCATCGATCCCCGTTATGCCGATTGTCAAAGGGATGCATAAGACAAAAATCCAGATGGCGCTGTATGTGGCCCTCTTTTTGGTATTATCCCCCTTGCTCACCCTATTTGGCTACACAGGATACGGTTATTTTGCCCTGTCTGTTGTTTTAAGCCTTGGATGGCTTTGGCTCTCGATTAGGGGGTTTTTAGCGGGCACAAACGATCTCGTGTGGGCGCGTAAAATGTTTGCCTATTCGCTTGTTGTGGTGACCAGCCTCTCCATTGCCATGATGTTCGATTATACACTATAAGTCATTCTGGCTTATTTGCTTATATTGTTTGTACTACTGTTTTATTGATATTAATTGTTGATTTGTAATTTATTATTATTATATAATATAACTAACAAAGGATTAGTTATGACGCATATTTACAGCTACACTGTGACTGTGGTTGCAGGGGGCTTGGCACCCAGTGCGGAGGGTAAAATAGATGAAAGCATTTTAGAGAGAGTT
>CAZQNB010000002.1:17060-86677 GCA_964594545.1 uncultured bacterium
AATACAGTTAAACAATTTATGAATAGAGTGAAACAATTTGTGAAGCCGGATCGGGAGCATTCGGAAGATGGCAGTATTAATAGTTCTTTTGATGCATCTGCCCCTTTTCGGGAGCATTCGGAAGATGACAGTATTAATAGTTCTTTTGATCCATCTGCCCCTTTATGGTGGTTTCGTGGGAAGCCATGTTTCCGTTGCTAATAACAGGATATTAGGATGTGCAGGATAATAAATATCCTGCACATCCTAATATCCTGTTATTCTATAAAGTTTACTCTTCTTGAAATTCAACAAGATCCGTTTTCACTAAAACATAGGAATTATCCTCGCTTCTTTGGACGGTTGGAACAAGTTCGCCTCGGAAGAACTCGCTTGCCTTTTGCCACGTTGTCATGTCCAAGCTAATGTACACTTTTCTATTCGCGCAACGGAGATAGCAGGTAGTGTCGATTTTTGCAGATAAATTGGGATTGCATTGGAGAGAAAAGATTTTGTAGTTGAAGAGAAATTGGAGGGGAATTGCAGACCCTTCATTGAATTCGATCGCAATATCCGGATACATTCCTGCAGCAAATCCTTGGATCATGTCCGGGGATAATTGATCGCATGGGATAATTTCATTTACATCAGGCAAGGTTTTTGCATGAATTTGGGATAAGCAAAGCATGCTGAGCATGGTTAGTTTTAGAAGTGTTTTCATAAAGTCTCCGGTTAAAAATTTTTTAAGTCGGAGATTCTAGTGAAAGGAGAAATTAGAGTAAAGAGGAGCTTTGTTGCATAAAAGGGAAAAATTTAACCACCGAGAACACCGAGGCTTTGAAACACGCAAATAATGCGCGTTTCAAAGCCTCGGTGTTCTCGGTGGTTAAATTTTCCCCTTTTATGCAACAAAGCCGTAGAGAGGGAGTTTTGCAATCTCCCCCTAAGAGATTAGATTAACGACCGCGGGATTTGTTAAAAAATCCTTTCTTCTGATTAAATCCGCCACCCCGTTTCGGACCTCTGTTGCCAAATCGATTGTTTGGTCCTCTTGGGCCCCTTCTTGGGTCAGAGCTCTTGCCTTGTGGCTCAAGTCCTGCAATTGTGTGGATCTCGATTGTTTTGCCAATCAGTCTTTCGATTCTGCCGACCATTGGGCGATCCGATCTAGAGGCAAATGTAATTGCGTCCCCTTTAGCGCCGGCTCTTCCTGTTCTGCCGATACGGTGAACATAATCTTCAGGTTTGAAAGGAAGGTCTACGTTAATCACGAAATTAATCGTTGGGATGTCAATGCCTCTTGCCGCGACATCTGTTGCGACGAGAATATTGATCTGTTTGCGGCGCAATTTGTCAATTGCTCTTGAACGCTGTCTTTGGTTCATATCGCCATGGAGAGCTTCTGCGTGTTTACCCTTTTCACGAAGATTGTCGGCAATTTCGTCCGCTTGTCTTTTCGTTGAAGTAAATACAATGGCTTGTTCTAACGTTTCGTTTTCTAGGAAATGGTCGAGTAAGCGCATTTTGTGAGAGAGGTTGTCTGTCAAAAATAATTTTTGATCGATATTGACCTTGTTGAGATCATTATCTTCAATCCGAATCTCTACCGGATTTTTCTGGATTTTTTGAGAGATCTGTTGGATTTTTCTGTCCACAGTTGCTGAAAAGAGGAGCGTTTGTCTGTGTTTTGGGCACGCATTCGAGATAAAGTCGACCGCTTCAAGAAATCCCATGTCGAGCATTCTGTCCGCTTCGTCAAGGATAAGTGTCTTGATTTTCGTTAGGTTGATCAGGCCTCTATCCATGTGGTCCATAAGTCTTCCCGGTGTGGCAATCAGGATGTCAAACGGTTTTGAAAGGGCTCTTTTTTGCGGGGGGTAAGGGACGCCGCCATAAATACAGACGGTTTTGATGTCGGAGAGATACTTACTAAATTTTTCAGCCTCTTTCGTGATCTGCATGGCAAGCTCGCGCGTCGGAACTAAAATTAAAATTTGAGGAAACTTTTGTTTTGGCGATTTCGTGAGCGTTTGGAGGCACGGAAGGAGGAACGCTCCTGTTTTTCCTGTCCCTGTTTGGGCGCAGCCGAGGATGTCTAAGCCACTGATAGCCTGTGGGATAGAGAGTTCTTGGATCGGGGTTGGTTTTTCGTAACCGACTTCTTTAAGGAGTCTTAATATTTGTGGGTCTAAAGCGAAATCATTAAATGTTGTCATTGTTTCTCATTGTTAAAGGTTTTCAGAAAAAACCTTTTCAATGAAAAAGTATCTTCTGTTTTAAAGAACCTGGTATTTGGTTCAAGATGTTCGGGGTCTATTTTGTAATAAATGGGGATTCTTCACCAGGTATATTTCTAAAGGCTTTACTTTTTGGGATCAATTTCATAAACTGGTTTCTGTTTTTAGAAAAAAGGGTCTATGGCTTCAGTAAAGAAAAAACGTCGAGCGAAAATCGCGCGTCACAAGCGAAAAAAACGCAGACGCCGCGATCGACATAAGAAAAAATAGAATTGCCTGTCAGAACCTGTTCAAAATCTAAGGCTTCGTCGATTTTAGAGGTTATTTTGGCCGATTTTCCATTTTTTTTCGGGGGGTTAATATACGAATGTTGATATTACCCCTCGAAAAAAAATGGAAAATCGGCTCAAAAGAACCCTAAAATCGACAGAAGCTTAGATATTGAACAGGTTCAGGGGCTTTGTTGTTTCATCTCAAAGGCATCTCGGTGGCTTTGAGATGGAATGTTTCCAAGGGGTCCCAAGGTTTGTACCATCATGTGGCAATATCCAGAAATTTTTGATGTTTTAGTCATTGGAGCGGGTCATGCGGGCTGTGAAGCTGCGCATATATCTGCGCGCATGGGCGCGCGCACGCTTCTTTTGACGATGAACCTCGATACCATTGGCAAGATGAGCTGCAATCCTTCCGTTGGAGGGACGGCCAAAGGGCATATTGTTCGGGAGATTGACGCTTTAGGCGGTCTCATGGGCAAAGTTGCCGATCGCACAAGTCTTCAATTTCGGATGCTCAACTCTTCCAAAGGGCCTTCTGTCCGATCGCCTCGTTCGCAGGCGGATAAATCAGCTTACGCCCAAGAGATGAAGCATCGTCTCGAAAAAACCCACAATCTCGAAATTAAGCAAGCCACAACAGAATCTCTCATTGTTGAAAGTGGAACAGTCGTCGGCGTTATTACCCAGGAAGGGATTCAATATCGAGCGAAAACGGTTATTCTCTCTTCAGGGACATTTATGCGGGGTCTTCTCCATATCGGAGAGACAAATTTCTCAGGTGGCAGGGGCGGGGATAAAGCGGCAACGGGGTTGTCTCCATGTTTAGAAAGTCTTGGCTTTCGTTTGGGGAGACTTAAAACGGGAACGCCTCCGAGAATCAATCGCCGGAGTATTGATTTTGCCGCGTGTGAAGAGCAGGCGGGGGAAGAGGGCGTTTATTTCTCATACGATGAGAGAGAAGAACGAATAACGCAGATCCCATGTCATATTACATATACAACGCCAAAGACGCATGAGATCATCCAGAGAAATCTCCACAGGTCTCCGATGTATTCCGGCACAATTAAAGGCGTGGGGCCAAGATACTGCCCATCGATTGAAGATAAAGTGGTTCGGTTTGCAGATAAAGATCGGCACCAGATATTTTTAGAACCCGAAGGGCTTACCACGGAAGAGGTGTATGTCAATGGAATTTCTTCATCGCTTCCTTTTGACGTTCAATTAGAGATGATTCGGACGGTGGTTGGTTTAGAAAATGCGGAAGTGATGCGGCCTGCTTACGCCATTGAATATGATTATGTTTTGAGCGATCAAATCTATCCGACGCTGGAAACAAAATTGGTGTCAGGTCTTTTTTTAGCAGGACAAATCAATGGAACCACCGGCTATGAAGAGGCGGCAGGGCAGGGTCTCATTGCCGGGATCAACGCAGCTGCTAAAGTTTTGGGGAAAGACCCCTTTGTTTTAAAACGGAGCGATGCCTATCTAGGTGTGATGATTGACGATTTGATCCGGTTTGATTTAACGGAGCCCTATCGGATGTTCACAAGTAGAGCGGAACATCGCCTTCTCTTGAGGCAAGATAACGCAGATCTTCGACTCAGATTTAAAGCCTATGAGTGGGGGATGGTCAGTTTTGAGCAATACAGCCGTACGCTCAAGAAGAAAGAGACGATTGATCAAGAAGTCCTCCGCCTTTCAAAGCTGTATAAAACAATCGACGGAAGGGGCTCTTCTTTAGCGCAAATCATATCGCGGCCCGATTGGACTTATGCATCTGCACTCATTGCCTATCCGGAGCTGATTGTGGATCACGGTTCTGATATAAATACACAGATAGAGACAGAATTGAAATATGCGGGTTACATCCAAAGACAGCAAAAAGAAGTTGCGAAGTTAGAGAATTTAGATGGAGTCAAGATTCCAAGAGATTTTGATTACAAAGGTGTGATTGGTTTTCGTACGGAAGCGAGACAAAAACTTGTTCGATTTAGCCCTGAAAATTTGGGCCAAGCCTCCCGCATTCCCGGCGTGACTCCATCAGATGTCTCGGTACTGTTAGTCGCTTTAAGAAAGGGGTAAGTTTTATTACTCCTCTGAATTTCATCCATTTACAAAATGTTCCTATAGCAGAGCAGCTTCAATTAGAAGAAAAGCTCTTGAGGGAAGAAACGTCTAATTATTGCATCGTGAATCATGGCTCGCCGCGCGCAATTGTGATGGGAATCTCAGGCAAGGAAGAGGTTTTGCTTCATGGGGATCTTGTCAAGCGAGACGGGATCCCTGTGATCCGGAGATTTAGCGGTGGCGGCACCGTAATTATTGATGAAGAAACTCTCTTTGTGACCTTTATTTTTTCAAAGCAAAGTATCGATGTTACGCCATTTCCGGAATCGATCATGCGGTGGTCGGCAGATCTTTACGCGCAGGCTTGGAATATCCCCGGATTTTCTCTAAGAGAGAATGATTATGTAATTTTTGATAAAAAATGTGGCGGGAATGCGCAATACATTCGGAAAGAAAGGTGGCTGCATCACACCTCATTTCTTTGGAATTTTTCCGGGGAAAACATGGCCTATTTGCAGATTCCGGAAAAGCGACCGAAATATCGATTGGATCGAGACCATCAGGATTTTCTTGTCCGATTAAAAGATTTTAAGGGGATAAAGGATTTGGTTAGTGAATTGGAGAGAGAGCTTGTAAAGCGGTTTTACATGAATTAAGAAGAGTCCTTCTGATCGGGAAGCCCAAAAAAATCTTTCATCGCTTGTTTAGATGCTTCTTTTCCAATGAGCGCAAGAGATTCTGTGAGGGGGATTTTTTTAGGACATACGCGGACGCAGTTTTGCGCGTTACCGCAGCCCGCAATGCCTTCTTCGCTTAACGCCGTATGGAGCCTGTCTGACTTTTCGAGTTTGCCAACAGGATGAGCGTTGAAAAGGCGCAGTTGCGACATCGCAGCCGGGCCTAAAAATTTTGAGTCCGAATTTACTTGCGGACAGCTTTCACTGCAACACCCGCAGGTCATACAAGTTGATAATTCGTACATCGCCTCTTGCACTTCGGGGCTGATTTTTGGGCCAAATGAACCGCTATCCCATGATCCATCGACAGAAACCCAAGCTTTGACTTTTTGTAACGCTTCAAACATCCGCGTTCGATCGACACACAGATCCCGAATCAGAGGAAATTTGGTCAGAGGAGCGAGTGTAATGATGCTTAAGTTTGTAGCTTTAATGTAAGACTCGATCAATGCCGTGCAAGATTGTCTAGGGGTTCCATTGACAAGCATTGAGCAAGATCCGCACACCTCTTCAAGACACCCTTGTTCCCAGGCAACCGGCGTTGTTTTATTGCCTTGTTTTGTGATGGGGTTTCTTTGGATTTCCATCAACGCTGCAATCACATTCATGTCTGGGGATCTTGGAAGCTCAAATTCCTCAAAGTATTGATTATGGAGAGTCCCGCGATAAATTTTTAAGGTGAATGTTGTCATATGGGAGATGCAATCTGGGTTGGGATGTTTTTGAGCGTAGGAGTTACTTTTTTCGCCTGTGTATAATCCCTATTTATGGGATCGAGATGCCGAATGTCAACAGGAACATAGGAAATATCGGGTTCATCCTTTGTCGGATTGTAGGTGGCGATCGTCGTTTTAAGCCAGTTCTCATCGTCCCTCTTCGGAAATTCCGGTTTATAGTGAGAGCCCCTAAATTCATTGCGAAGCAGCGCCCCCTTCGTGATCACAAGTGCAATTTCAAGCATCGCTTTGAATTGATGAGCGAAAGCATATGTTTGGTTGAGTTGCAAACCCTTGTCATCCAATGAGATGTGTTTGTATCTTTCTTTGATTTCCTTGATTTTCTCAAGGGTCTTCTGAAGATCGGGGTTATCCCTTTTTACCGTGACGAATCGAACCATCCAGTCGGAGAGCTCGTCGTGGAGTTTGTGGACATTTTCCGGGCCTGTTCTATGGAGGAGTTCTTTTTGGATATCTTCTTCGATGCGGAGCGCGTTTTGGAATAGACTCTCCGGGACTTCTTTTGTTTTTAGTAAGTCAATGTATCTGGGGACTTCATTGCCGGTGATGAGGCCGCCAAAAATGCAAGAGAGGAGGGAGTTGGCTCCGAGGCGATTGGCCCCGTGGTAGAGATAATCGGATTCACCCACATTAAAACAGCCGCGCAAATTCGTCATTTGTCTAAAGCGATCTAATCGATCCGGGTCATCAGCAGCCGGCCAGTCGACCCAGGCGCCTCCCATTGTGTAGTGGACGGCGGGAAAAATTTTCATCGGCTTTTTGCGGGGATCTACACCTGTGAATTTTTGGTAGATGTCGAGAATCGATGCGAGTTTCCGATGTTTTTCCGGCGGAAGATGGGAGACATCGAGGTGGACTTGCATTTGTCCATCGATTCCAAGGCCAAGCTCACACACTCTTAAAACTTCTCTCGATCCGATATCGCGCGGCACGAGATTGCCAAATGAAGGGTACATCTCTTCAAGGAAAAACCACGGCTCTCCTGTTTTTCCGCACGAACGCATAGTCCCATCGGGAAAGAGGATTTGTTTATCTGAATTGCCATAGACCCAGATTCTTCCCCCTTCGCCGCGGGATGCTTCAGAAATCAGGCGCAGTTTATCGGGGCCCGGAATGGCAGTTGGATGGATTTGAATGAATTCACCGTTGGCGTATTTCATCCCTTGGCAATAGAGCCTACCGTTAGCGGCGCCTGTGCAGAACGTAGAGTTCGTTGATTTTTTGTAGATGAGGCCAAGGCCGCCTGTTGCGATGACAACAGCGTCGCTTTTGATGGCCTGAAGAGAAAGATCGAAAAGATCGTGCATGACAATCCCACGAGCGATTCCCTCATCATCTAAAATAAGGCGTAAAAATTCATGGTGTTCAAATTTTTCGACAAGCCCTTTGACTTCATAGCGCCGCACCTGTTCATCCAGAGCATAGAGGAGTTGTTGCCCCGTGGAAGATCCTGCAAAGGCGGTTCGATCGTAAAGGGTCCCTCCAAATCTGCGAAAGTCGATGTTTCCTTCTTTCGTTCGATTGAATGGGCAGCCAAATTTGTCGAGCATCCGCAAAATCGCAGGGCCTGCCATACACATTTCTAAGATGGGGGGTTGATCGCCTAAAAAGTCGCCCCCTTTGATCGTGTCGTAGGCGTGGATGAGGGGAGAGTCGCCTTCGCCTTTTAAGTTGACTGCGACATTAATGCCCCCTTGCGCGCAGACAGAGTGGGATCTCCTCACCTTCGTGACGGAGATGAGTTTTACAGAGCACCCTTTTTCAGCAAGTTTCATCGTAGCGGATAGTCCCGCAAGACCGCCTCCGACAACAATGACCTCTTTTTTTTGCGCCATAATTCATTAACTCCGAAGGTTGATCCAGTAGCTGCCCCAAATCGCAGCAAATCCGAGGAAGCTAAGAAGAGCAATCCCAATTACGCTCACAGGAATCATCGATTTTTGAGAGCGGTAAGACAAAATCAGTCCCCAGGTGATCAAAAATGTCCAAAATCCATTGAACGCGTGGAAGGCGGCAGCCAAAACAAAGATCGAATACAAAATGGCCATGAGGGGAATTTTAAATGTGTTTCGAACCATGAGCAGCATAGCCACTCCCGGGGATGGAGAGCTTGCGATGACTTCATTTTCAGACAGAGAAAAAGATCGTAGTTTTTTGATGAACTTTTCTTTTTCTTCTGTTTTTTGCATTTCATTGATGAGTATGGCCTTACTCGGAGAATATTCGTTTTGAGACGTGTAGGGATTCATCTCAGAAATTGTTTTTGCCGAAAAAAGAGTGACGTGAAGTCTCGGCGCTAAAGTGTAGAGACCCTCATCAAATGTGATTTTGTTCAGATACCGAATATCATTGCCGATCATTACTTTCTGAGGCGCTTCAATAAAGCGCATCTGCGCCACATGGCCGATGATCCCGAAAAGGAGGATCCATGAAGAGAGCCGCTGCCAAGTAAAGGCGTGATTTCGGCCGTAAGATAGATGCGGTTTGGATCCATCTGACGGAAAAGAATTTGTTTTCGCCTGGAAAATGCGTTTGATGCCCCAAACCGCATGCACGAGAAGAGGAAGGCCGATCAAAGTAATTTCAATCGCTTGCAAATAGGGGAGCGATTCTAAGAAATTGACAAATTTGATAAAGCCAATGCCGTCATCGCCTATCCAAAGAGCGGCTTGGGAGTTGGTGATGAGGTGCAATATCAGATAGATAACAATCCCAAATCCAAGGAGAGAATGGACTCTTCTCCAAATGAACTGAGAGGAAACTGCGGTGGGATTCAACGTTGGCATAAGAACGTTTTAAAGCTCTTAAAAATAATTTAGCAACTAGAAAAAAAGTTATGATGCGGACTTCCATCCTTTCCCTGTGTCTTTGACTAATAAGAAAAAACTCGCTAAGATCCACGCCCGTTTTGAAATATGAGGGCCAAATGATCAAGCCATGTGATATAGTTGCTTTTTGTAGACACAGTTTAGACACTTCCACGATGGACGCTGTGATTCGCGCGGATAATGGCGTTGGTTTGTCTGAGCCTACTCTTGGGGCAGACTTACAAGCAGGAAATTACGGGCCTGTGTTGAAATCTCTTTGGTGCGAACGAGATAGAACAAGGCGTTTAGACTGGCTTCGGAGCAAAGCAAATGAGCTTCATCCACCTTTAATGTTCGAACAAGCGATTGCAGAATTTGGCGCTGATCCTACAGCAACGACTGTAAATTTAGTTTCTATTCCTATGATGCAAGGGGCCGCTTTTCGTGTGACTCAAGATTTTGCGTGTGCTGCGGATAGGTCTGTAAGAGTTGAGGGTGCTGCAGACTGTTTGGTTAAGATTTATATGGAAAGGCTAGAGAAACAAGTACAGTTAAAATTACGCTGCTCTATTAAGGATATTTCAAGTGACGAGCGCGATCCTGCCTGCCTAGCTAAAATTCGAGAAATAGCTCAGGCTGCTATTGATCAAACCTTACCCTCTCCACGTTGGGTAGGGTGGCATCGCATGGATGGATCCTTAAAAGGATTTCCTAGTATGTATCCGGAAAGTGAGCATAAACAGCGTCGCGATGCATGTGCCCGTGATGCCATTCAATTTTTTTGTTTTCGTTAAATAAGAGGTTCATTGCAAAAAAGGCTCTTTGCATTATTTGTTGTGGCTTCTGCAAGAGCTTCGACTGAAATGTTTTTGGCATAAGCGATACAATGGGCCGTTTCGGAAAGGTAGGCCGGCTCATTTTGTTTCCCCCGATATTTTTCAGGCGCAAGAAAGGGGGCATCTGTCTCAATGAGAAGTTGAGATAAGGGAACCATTTTGGCAACTTCCCTTAAGAGTTCACTTTTTTTGAACGTGACAATTCCGCTTAGCGATAAAAACCATCCTCTTTTGAGAACTTCTTCTGCTTCCTTCAGCGTTCCGGTAAAGCAATGCAAAATAGCCTTGGCATTTTTGGGATATTCATAATCCACTATCGAAAAAAGATCATCAAACGCCTCCCTGCAATGAAAAATTACAGGAAGATTGTTTGCCGCTGCAAGTTCCAGATATTGGCTTAAGAATTTTTTTTGTAGATCGGTGGGAGAGTGTTTGTAGTGGTAGTCAAGGCCTGTTTCTCCGACAGCTACCAGTTTTTTCTCTTCGGTAGCTTTTTTAAACAGGGGAAAAAATAAATCCCCCTCTTTTTCGACGTCGTGAGGCGTTGTGGCTCCTGCGTTCAGGATGTGAGGATGTTTTTGATGTAAGGCAAGCCCTTCTTCAAGGCTTGGCTTATCCGTGCAGATATTGAGAACGTGTGCAACGTGAGCGATTTTGGCTCGCGCTAAAATGGGCTCCAAATGGGGGAGTATCTCCGGAGATGTCAGGTGGGCGTGGGAATCAAAGAAGTTCATAGATCTCTTTTTCAAATGCGATTTTAGGAGTGATTTTTATCACGTTTTTAAGCGGTGCTAGAGCGTCAAAATAAGGAGTTACCGTTTCATATTGATTCATCTCTATCTTTGCTTTTTCCATCCAAGTAGACCAATTGCACTGATGTTTTTTTCCCCATGTGCTTACTTTTTTTAGCAGCTCGTCTTCCCGCCTTACCCAACTATAGTGATGGATCATCGGCTTTCCATCAAGACCCTTTATATCAAAACTTTTTGGAGACTCCACTGACGCAAATATCCCAAAGCGCTCCGATGAATTGAGAATTTTTAAGGGCGATAGTGCCTCTTTCTTGACAAGGAGCGCTGTTTGCTGTGTATGCGGCGCCCGTTTTGATGCTTCAAATCCATAGCAATACGATGAAAACCAGAAGGCATTGTCTTTTGGCATTTGCTTAAGCCAGGTTTTAAAACGATCCCCTTCGATGATCTCATCTGCATCTAAAAAAAGGACATAATCAATTTCTTTGGAAAGATACAAAAAGGCGAGATAGCGCGCGGTCGAATGCCAAAGGCAGCCCCAATCTTCATCGGATGAGCGTCTTTGAATATAGGGGGTATAGAGTTTTTCATGGCTATAGGCAAATTCAAGAAATTGAACGTTTGGAAACTGAGCATATGTTTGCTCAAGACGTTTGCGATTTTCTTTTGTGCCATCAAAGTAATGATCAGACACGGGAACAATGATTTGTTTTGCGAAGACGCTCACCTCTTTGATTGCTCTTCCCAAAAATCGATCGTCGTTCGTGCAATAATTAATGACTGCAGCAATCTCCATGAATGTGATATATCTTAGTTTATACCGAAGATACCTCAAGAATCGGCTTTTAGGCGAGTTCAAAGCGCCGAAAATCGATTAAAAAAAAGGGAATTGTATTAGTCAATACTATGCCCTTTTTTTTAATCGATTTATCGGCAGCTTTCAATCTCGCCTAAAAACCGATTCTTGAGGTATCTTCGGTATAAATCATTTTAGGCAAGAACGTATGTTTATCCTCTCGTCCGGAAACCCATTCATCAACGCATATCTTCAGTCAGACTTGTTTGGAAAAGGAGTTTTTGCAGGCCTTTTTATCCTCTCTGGGATTTCATGGACTCTCCTTCTTCATAAAGGTTGGGTCTTGTTTCAGGTGCGGAAATTATCCACTCAATTCATTTCCATTTTTTCTGAAAAAGAGCCTTTGAACCTTCAGTTCTCGCGCCCGATGAAAGGCCACTTATTAGAAGTCCCACACCCGTTTTTTGAGATCTATAAGTCATTTAAAATGAAAGCTTTAGCAATCATTAGTCGGAACCATTTTTTCTTGGCCGGAAATGTCTCCTTTTCAAGAGGGGATTTGGATCTTTTGGAATCTGAGATGTATGTATCTATTGGGTTGCAAATGAAGAAATTAGAAAAGCATTTGTATATCTTGCCAACGATTGCAACGCTTGGCCCTTTTATTGGGCTTTTGGGAACTGTTTGGGGGATTTTGCTCTCCTTTTCCCATATGCAGGGGAAATCTCTTGTCGGGGGAACGGAAGGGATGCTCGGCGGTTTGTCACTAGCTCTTGCGACAACGGTGCTCGGATTGTTGATTGCTATCCCGGCTTTGATTGGGAATAATTATCTTAAAGCTGCTCTTCGGGAACAAAGGCGTGAGATGGAAGGGTTTTCTCATACTCTTTTGTCTGCAATAGAGATTCATTACAGGTTAGGTGAACATGCGACGCAGACATCTACCTCCTCCCGATGATGGCGAGGGAGAGGAATCTCCTGTGAATTTAACGCCGCTCATCGACGTTGTCTTTGTGCTTCTGATCACATTTATGCTCATTGCCCCTATTTTGAATGTGGACCATGTCGATTTGGCGCCCGGTGGAATTTTGAGTAAGCAAGATGTGGAGGAATCTCCTTTTGCGATTACGCTTCGCTCGGATCAATCGATTTGGTATAGGGGCCGAAAGATCAGTTTAAAAGAGCTCTCTTCGCAATTGAAAGCCGAAAAGCTCCGCTTTCCCTCTCAACTGCCTCAATTGATCGCCGATAAAAATTGCCATTTCGGCCTCTATCAAGAGGTAAAAAATGTTTTAGAAGAGTGTGGATTTTTGCAAATGGATGTTGTGTTGCAGTGAAAGAAAAATTTCTTGCCCTTTCCCGTTTTAAGCAAATTGTATTGACTGTCATAGCGCTTCACTTTTTGGCGGTATTCGTTCTTTGCATACACCATTTTTTTTCGAGAGAAAAACCAAAGCCTAAAATGATTGTTCGAACGGTCTCTTTTCAGCCTAAAATTGTGGCTAAAGAAGTGTCTCGAGCGCCAAAACCCATCGCAAAATCTCCTCCTGCTAAGAAGGTTGAAAAAGCTCTACCGCAAACAAAACCAGCATCGCTGACACCGCCAAAAATCGATTCTTCAAGTTGTTCCGGTATAAAATCTTCTCTCGTCCAAGAGATTAAAAAAGATCTGGCAACCCTGGAAAAGAAAACAGCTGTGGTTCCTAAAGTAGCGCTATCTTTGCCAAAAGAGCTCTTTCCGACCCAACCAAAAGAAGAAATAGAGATTCCCGATGCAGGCTATGGCGAAATCTTGGTCTCCTATTTGCAAAATTCTCTCGATCTTCCGGAAATGGGTGAGGTCAAAGTAGATCTTGAACTTGATCCGAGAGGGCAGATTGTCCGTTTTGAAATTCTCGAGGCAAAAAGTAAAAAAAATAGTGATTTTTTAAAAAAGCGGTTGCCTGAGCTTGCCCTCCCATGCTTTAATAACGATCGAAAATCAGATGAAACCGTTACATTTACGATCACTTTTAAGAATCGTCCTCTTTCTTAAGTTCTGTCTTCCGCTTGTTTTATTGGGGGAGTCGTTAGAAGTTTCTTTGCCCACAAGGCAAACGACAACACCCCTTTATTTAACGCAGCTGCATGTCCCATCTTCTGAATTTGATTGGCGCTATTTTGATGAGTTAAGACAGGTGCTTGAATTTGATTTAACTACCAACGGGTCTGCAACAATTGTTTCCGGCAAAAATACCCTGGAAGAATCTCTTAACTTTCCGGATGTGAGGATGAATTTCAATGTGGCTGTCTGGAAAAAAGAACAGATTCCTTATGTTTTAGCTGTTCAAGTTTTTCAAAATCGATTCCAACTTGTTGTTTTTGATATTGCCAAAGAGACATCCAAAAAATATCCCGATTTTGTTGTAAGCGGCAAGTTAGAGAAAGATCGAACAGAGATCCATCGCCTTGCAGACGCAGTGCAAAGGGATGTGTTTAAAATAGATGGCGTAGCCTCTTTAAAAATCATTTATTCCAAGAGATGTAAGGCAACGGATGGGTGGAGTTCTGAGATTTGGGTTTGCGATGCAGATGGGTCAAACGCGCGTAGAGTTCTGTCTGAAAAAGGGTATTGCATGTCTCCTGCCTTTTTTCCGGAGAGTGTCTCTCAAGGGGATGATTTTTTCTACGTCTCTTTTCAAGAGGGGCAATCAAAAATTTACAGATCAACGCTGAATAAAACATCCGGAGAGCCGATGATTTCTCTTCGAGGCTCTCAAGCGCTTCCTGCGATTAATAAAAAAGGGGATCAGATCGCGTTCATCACGGATGTGTCGGGAAGGCCGGATCTTTTTATTCAAAATCTAGGGCCCGGAGGCAAGCCCATTGGAAAACCAAGACAGCTTTTTTCTATTCCGAGGTCAACGCAAGCCTCGCCAACGTATAGTCCCGATGGAAAGCACATTGCGTTTGTATCAGATAAAGATGGCGCTCCTAGAATTTATTTAATCGATGTTTTAGGCCCGAAAGATACAACGCGGCCGAGTCCAAAACTCATCACTCGGGCCAATCGAGAAAATACATCACCAGCCTGGTCTCCCGATGGGTCAAAACTTGCCTTTAGCGCGAAGGTAGATGGCGTGCGGCAGATTTGGATCTATGATTTTGCAACGCAGACAGAATCTCCACTTACCTTTGGTGCGGATAATAAAGAAAATCCCTCCTGGTCGCCGGACAGTATGCATATTGTTTACAATACCGAAAGCGATGATCGGTGTGAATTGTACCGGATTCATATAGGACAAAAAGATCCGATTTTGATTTCAAAGGGGATAGATCAGAAACGTTTTGCATCTTGGGAAGGGATCGGAGGAAAAACATCTCTCTCGTCAAGAAATCATTAATGCGCTACATTGAAGAGGATGAGAATTAAAGGTGTCAGTATGTATTTCATTCGTATTTTAGCTTGTATCTCTCTTGTTTTTGTAACGGGTTGCATGCGAAGCAGTTCAGAAACTTGGGAAGACCTGAAAACGGCCGGTCGTTATGTCGGTCGGGGTGTCGATGCTCTTTGGGGCAAAGAGTATGAATCAAAAATGCTGACAACCGGTGAAGAATTCGTAGGCCCTTATGATAACGAATTTGTTCCGCTCAAAGACTCCGATCTTCGTAATTCAATGGCATCAACAGATTCTCCTCTTCCTCAACCCAAGGGGATTCCCGGACAAAAGGGCGTTCCTTCTTTATCTGATTTCTATCTCCCGCCGGACACGCTCCAGGCTTTATTTCATCCCGTCCATTTTGAAACAGACGATCATACCATTCGCGATCGAGCAGAATTACAAGCGATGATGGATCTTGCAGCGTATATGAAAAAGAACGGAAATACCTATCTGCTTGTTGCAGGGCATGCAGACGAAAGAGCGTCTGCAAGCTACAACGTAGCTCTCGGCATGCGACGAGCGAATTATGTCCGATCTTTCCTTGTAAAAAATGGCGTTGATCAAAATCGGATCTTCACCGTTTCTCATGGCAAAGAACAGCCCATTGCAATGGGGCATACTCCAGATCAGTGGAAGCTCAATAGACGTTCTGAATTCAAAATCTTTCAAAAATGAAATCATTAGCTTTTCTCATTTGTATACTTATTTTTGCGGGATGTTCTCCAATCAAGACATCCCAGCATGACGAGAGATATCAATGGGAATTGACCCTTCACGAAGTTCAGACGAATTTAGATGACTTACGCCATGATACCAACTGCTTTGAAACTGAAATTCAAATCTTAGATGGCCGTATTAAGTGTTTTGAAAATGCGCTCGCTTCTTTAAAAGCCCAAGAAATTGAAAAGCAGCAAAGCCGGATCGAACAAATTGGCGGGCAGCTTCTTTCGTTAGAGAGAAAGTGGTCTGCTTTTGAAAAAAAACAAGAGGCGAACAAAGATGGATTAGAACATTTGTCTTTGCATGCAAAAGAAACGAGCGTCGCGTTAACTCAATTTAAAGCCCGAATTGAAGAGATAGAATCTGAAGTTCTCTCTCAAAGCCGAAGACTGGAAACTCTCGCCAAATTAAAAGGCAATATTGAGACGCTCACAAAAGCGTTAAAAGTAGAAGGCGCAAAAATTTATAAAGTGCGTCCGGGGGATTCGTTAGAGAAAATTGCAAAAGCGCATAAGACAGATGTCGTTACTTTGAAACAACTCAACGGTTTAATCCAAGATCTGATCGTCGTAGATCAAGAATTGAAAGTTCCTTAAATGGGTTCCTCTTTTCCGATTGCTGTTTTTGATTCCGGCGTGGGTGGCCTTACAGTTTTTAAGACTCTGAAGACACTTCTACCTTTTGAAAATTTTATTTATCTTGCTGATAATAAAAGAGTTCCCTACGGAGGTCTTTCTGTAGAAACAATTGTCCAATACACATCAGAGGCGATCTCCTTTTTAGAACAACAAAAAGTAAAGCTGGTCGTTTTGGGCTGTCATACAGCAAGCGCGAGGTATTTAGGTGGAGATAAAGTCCCCGTAATAGGAATGATTGAAGGTGCTTTGCAGGCCATTGGAGAGATCCCAAAATTGCAGAAAATAGCGATTTTAGGAACTCTGAGTACGATTGAATCGAGAGTATATGAACAATTGGTACTCTCTCAAAATCCATCTCTAGAAGTGATTTCCATTGCGTGTCCGCGACTTGTTCCTAGAATCGAATCGGGACTTTTTTCAGACAGTGAGATTTTGGCCATGGTAGAAGAATATGTAAGGCCTTTAAAAGGGAAGAGAGTGGATGCTGCTCTTCTTGCTTGTACTCATTATCCTTTAATTTTGAATGTATTTCAAAAGGTGTTGGGATCTGTATTATTGATTGATCCTTCGCATGCAGTTTCTTTAATGGTTAAAGATTATTTAGTAAGGAATGATCTATTGAATAACGAAAGTTGTTCGAGTCTTCGGTTTTGTGTCACAGGTAATTTAGAAATGTTTGCAAAACAGGCAGCTCATTTCTTGAAAGAAGAAATTATTCCGGAGAAAATTTTGTTGACCCAAGGGATAAATCTGAGTTTTGATCGCTCTTCATGAAATATCCCAAGCTCAATGAGTTGCTTTTCGAGTGAAAATTTCTCATCTTGAATTTCATAGGTTTTCTTAGCCATTTCTTGCGCTTGAGAGGGGTGGGCGGCAATCCAATGCATGTGGGTAACAATTTGATCAAATATAGCCTGTCCATCGTTTTGGGTGTCGATGTATAGAACATTGTCTCCAAAATGCTCTTTCACAAATGGATGGGTATCAGAGATGATCACTGTTGAAGACGCTGCTGCTTCAAAAATGCGGCCGGAGGGTATGCCGTGAGCATTGTGCTGGACTGAGTGGAGGACAAGGGTGATCCCTTCGTTTGCCGCGATTTCAAAAAGGCTGTTTTCATCAAAGGGGATGCTCGATTGAAAACTTTGTGGATAACGTTCTTTGAAAATAGGGTTCCCATAAAAACGCATGAATGGCTGCCCATCGAGCAGATGGAAGCACTCTAAATACTTTTCATCTTTAAATCGATCGCCCCAGGTACTGCAAAGATGAAAAAGATGGGTGGGGTTTACTTTTTTATATTCTACCCTTTGGACGGAGGGATACCACATCATGTAGGGACGCTTGCTGCTCCCAAAATTTTTGTCTGGTACAGAGGGGGGAAACGTGAGTAGGTATCCATCGTAATGGGTATATTTTCTCATCAGGTACCCACTTTTTTTAAAGAGGCCCTTTGTCGGATGAAAAACAGCGAGGTAATTTTTGCATTTCGGACGTTGATAAACAAAGGGGCCGAGATTGATCGCGAAATCGTATTTAGCTTTTTTTAAGTTTTTAGAAGTCTTGACATCGATAATTTCAGCTTTCCACCCCATATTTTGACAGGCTGATTTAAGTCTGTAGGCAAAGTTTGTTTCCCCTAGAAAGTCGGAGTCGGTAATAATCGCGATATTTTTTGCCTCCGGTTTTATAAGAGTGGGTCTTGCGAACACATAACCGCATATTGTTAGGCAAATAAAGAGTTTGATCATTGAGTTAAACTGTGGTTTTTGTATAATGATTATGGCCTTTCAGGAGAAAAAAGTCCATGTCGCAAAAAAAACGAATTGTCATGATCGAAGATGAAGAAGACATTGCAGCTCTTATCAAGTTACAGGCTGAACTTTCTGGGTATAAGCTTCATGTTGAAGTGGATGGAATCAATGGGTATCGAGCAATTGAGAGGGAAAAGCCCGATCTTGTGATTTTAGATGTCATGCTTCCCGGCGAAAATGGGCTCGATGTATGCCGCAAGATCAAAGCAAATCAGGAAACGAAAAATATTCCGGTGATTATCCTCTCTGCTAAGGGAGACGAGATTGATATTGTTTTAGGTCTTGAGCTTGGCGCTGATGATTATGTTCCAAAGCCGTTTTCCCCCAAAGTTCTTTTTTCTCGGATCAAAGCCGTTCTTCGGAGAGGAAAAGAACCCGAAAAGTCTGCCCGAATGGTTAAGTTTGGCGAGTTTCTTCTCGATATTGATCGATATTTGCTTCGCTTAAAAGATAAGAGCTTCCCTTTGACTTTGTCTGAATTTGGCATATTGCGAAGGCTCGTATCGAATAGAGGAAAAGTGCTCACGCGCAATCAGCTTCTTGAGGACATCAATAACGATGATTCATTTATCGTGGATCGAAATATCGATGTACATATTGCCTCTCTTCGAAAGAAATTAGGCCCAACCTTTAATTGGATTGAAACGGTTCGAGGCATTGGCTATCGCTTCCGCGAAGAATCAATGTGTTAATGTACAAATAGGGCATTTTTCTAATACATGCCCTCTGGCCGGGCAATACTTTCTTGCGTAGTAGATGATTTGCAAGTGAACTTTTGCCCACGCACTTTTAGGAAAAAACTTTTTCAAGTCTTTTTCTGTTTGTTCAACCGATTTCCCGTTCGATATGCCCCACCTTTCTGCGCAGCGATGAATATGTGTGTCGACTGGAAAAGCAGATTTTTGAAACGCTTGAATCATCACAACAGAGGCCGTTTTATGCCCAACGCCCGGAAGCTCTTCTAATTCCTGCAAAGTTTTAGGGACTTGGGATTTGTGTTTTTCAATTAGATCTTTTGATAACTGCCAAATCGCTTTTGATTTCGTTGGAGCAAGACCGCAGGGTCGTATGATCTCTTCGATTTCTTGCGGCGTTAAGAGAACCATTTTTGCCGCAGTGTCAGCAAGCGCAAATAACTTTGGAGTGATTTGGTTGACTCTTATATCTGTGCATTGAGCCGATAAGAGGACTGCGATGAGTAAAGTATAAGGATCTTTGTGAAGAAGCGGAATTTGTGGATCCGGGAAAAGTTTATCTAAAATAGACTGGATCTTTTTTTTCATTTACCCAGACAAAATTTGCTAAAAATCGCAGATAAAATATCTTCCGTAACATTTGTTCCAATAATGGTTCCCAGTTCATTTAAACAGGCCCGAAGATCAGATGTTGTAAATTCCGGGGACATTCCTGATTTAAGGCCATCAATCACATTGCGGGCGTGGAGAAGGGCGTCTTTGAGTGCTGTATGGTGGCGTAGCTGCGTGATGGTCACTTCTTCTTTTGAGGGAGGCCCTTTTTTCCAAATGCATTTTTCAATGGCCCTTTTGAGATGATCGATCCCTGTTTTTTCTTTCGCTGAGATTTCGACCGAAGTGTGCCAGCAAATCGAGGTCTTTGGTTTTGTAAGATCGATCTTATTCCAGACGAGGATTGTTTTTTCTTTGGGAACAGAAGATAGAAGCTCTTGATCACTTTCTGTAAGGGGTCTGCTCGCATCTAAAAGCAGCAAGATGAGATCTGCCTCTTTCATTGTTTTTTGCGATCTTCGAATCCCTTCTTGCTCCACAATTTCTGCGGTGTTTCGAATGCCGGCTGTATCGATGAGGCGGAAATGGAGGACCCCAAGTTTAAAATCCTCTTCTAAAAGATCTCTTGTCGTCCCCGCAATATCGGTCACAATCGCCCGATCTTTCCCTAAAAGGGCGTTCATGAGAGAGGATTTGCCCACATTGGGAGAGCCTAAAAGACCAAGGGAAATGCCGGAGTGGAGGATTTTTCCTTCAGCAAACGTGGCGTCGAGATGCTCCATTTTACTGCATATTTTTTCTAATGTTTCGCAAATTTCATCCACAGTTGCAAAGGCAAGACCTTCTTCCGGGAAGTCGACGGACGCCTCTAAAATAGCTGCAGTCTCTGTCAGCTCTTTTTGAAATTGGAGAATCAGTTTTGATAAAGCGCCATTGAGCTGATGCTCTGCAGCAGAGAGGGCAAGCTCGTTTTTTGCGTGGATGAGTTCTTGGACAGCTTCTGCTTGAGCAAGATCGATTTTGCCGTTGAGAAAGGCGCGGAGAGAAAATTCGCCGGGTTTTGCAGGTTTTGCTCCTGCCTCATAAATTCTCTCTAAAACCTTGCGCGTGATGAGGCTTCCTCCGTGACAAAAAATTTCTACAGAATCTTCCCCCGTGTAGGATTTGGGATTTCGCATGATGAGAAGGAGAACGGAATCGATTGTTTTCCCCTCCCGATCGACAATTTTCCCATAGTGGGCCGTGTGCGTTGCGTAAGAATCAATGGGCCCTGTAAAAATTTTTTGAGCAACCGCAAATGCCTCATTTCCAGAAATGCGGATAGCGGAAATAGCCCCTTCTCCAGCAGGAGTTGCGATAGCGGCAATGGTTTCTTGGTTCATAGGCCTGCTAGTTTACCACGAATGGGCAGAGTGTGGAAGTATCAAATTTTTTTTAGGGACAAGGTGATCAAACGGCCGAGATCATTTTCATCCTTGGCGTCTAATCTGGCCGCTTGAACCGCTTTTTGGGCCTCTAGCGGGTGGTAGCCTAGATTCATTAAGGCATTCACTGCATCTGCGTGGATCGTGTCTCCGGATGACGAGGCAAAGGGGACCCCTTTATCTTTTCTATGGAAGGTTTTGAGTTTATCGCGCATTTCTAAAACAAGCCGTTCTGCCGTTTTTTTCCCAATGCCCGGGATTTTGCTTAAGATCCGGATGTCAGCTGCAACAATTGCGTTTTGGAGCGCATTCATGTCCATGTGGCCAATGATCCCAATTGCGGTTTTTGGGCCAATGCCGGAAAGGGTGATGAGCACTTCAAAAAGATCCCGTTCTTGTTTTTCTAAAAAGGCATACAAAGTGTTTGAGTCTTCCCGAATGACCTGGGATAGATGAAGGTGCACGTTTGCATCAATTGAGGGAAGCTTTGTGTACGTATTGAGAGGGATGGTCAATCGATAGCCGATGCCGCCCACTTCAACAACAGCTTTGAGGGGCTCTTTTTCTTTCAAAATACCTTTCATGGAGTCAAACATAGGGTGTCTTCCTTTGGTGAGAACAACAAATAGCTAAAGCCAGCGCGTCAGCTGCATCTTCGGGCTCCGGCATAACAGGCAAGCGCAGGAGGGATTGAATCATCTTTTGTACCTGCAATTTGCTCGCTCCGCCAAAGCCCACAACAGCCAGTTTTGCTTTTTTTGGGGCAAATTCATAGACCGGAATATTTTTTCTTGCGGCTGCGAGTAAAACCATTCCCTTGGCCATGCCGAGTTTAATCGCGCTTTGCGCATTTTTCAAGACGAATTGTGATTCTACAGCAATTTGCGTGGGCGCGTGTTTCTCAATTAACGTTTCAATGCTCTCGAATATGATTTTGTAGCGCTGTGCTAGAGGGAGATGTGGCGGGGGGCGGATGCAGCCATAATCGATGGGGATAATGGTCCCTTCCGTTGAAATAATCCCATAGCCGGTAATACGAGTTCCGGGGTCGATACCGAGAATGATTTCTTTTTTGTGCATGATCTATTATCCTGGATATTTTGATTGAGGATGTCAATGGAAACTTCTAGGATTATCATTCGTATGCCCAACTGGGTCGGAGATCTCGTCATGGCAACGCCCATTCTTGCCGATTTGAGAGAGGCTTTTCCAAAGGCGTCGATCACTGCGATGTGTAAATCTCCCATCTGTGAATTGTTAAGTACAGATCCCTCAATCGATGAGCTTTTTTGTTTTACAAAGCCTGTGAATAGTTTTGTCAGAAGAGAGGATCAACGGGATATCATCTCTAAGATTCAAGCAGGCCACTTTGATCTTGGGATTTTGCTTACGAACTCTTTTTCTTCCGCTTGGTGGTTTTGGCAGGGAAATGTAAAGCGCCGTTTGGGATATCGAAATGGTCTTCGCAATTTATTGCTTACAGACGCTGTGAAACGATCTAAGACAAAGATGCATCAGGTAGATATCTATAAGAATTTGCTTGAATCTGTGGGCGTTTCTCATTCAAACACAGCGCCTCGCCTTTTTGTGACAGATAAGGAGATAGCCGATTCTAAAAGTCTTTTATTTCAAAGAGGATACCAAAAGGGGAAGCCTCTCATCGGGATGAATCCCGGCGCTGCTTATGGATCCGCAAAGTGTTGGCCTGCGGATCGTTTTCGCTCTTTATGTTTAGAGCTTTTGAAAGATGACGTGTATATCGTTTTTTTTGGGGATGCATCCGGCGGATCTTTGATCAAGGAGATCTGTCAGGGGCTTCCTCCTCAAGTGATGAATTTAGCAGGCTCTACAAGTTTAAGAGAGCTTGCGTGTTTGATTAAAGATTGCACCGTTTTTGTAACGAATGATAGCGGGCCTATGCATATCGCATCTGCGTTTAACGTTCCTCTTGTGGCCCTTTTTGGGTCGACAGACGAGATTGTCACAGGGCCGTTTGGACAAAGTCAATCGGTGATCAATAAACAGGTGAGCTGCTCTCCGTGTTTGAAGAGAAAGTGTCCCATTGATTTTCGTTGTATGACGCAAATATCTGTTGCTGAAGTGGTTTTGTGTATCCGTAAAAAACTAGGTTCTCATGTTTAAGAAAATCCGACGATTGTTATTGCCAAATCCTTTTGATTCGCAATTGAAAAAATGCGTAAAACATGGCGGGAAAAAGGTTCTTCTCGGGTGGAACCGGGGGCTTGGGGATATTGCGCTTGGCCTTTACGCGATGATTCAAAGGATTCGAGAAAAAGTGCCGGGTGCGGAAATTACGTTTTTGACTCGTCCCAATTTGCAAGACGGATTTTCTCTCTTGCGCGGGATTGATGTTTTGATCGATCCCGATCTTAAAAGAGGACAGTGTTGGGACGCTTGCTTTTCCTTAAAAAAACTGGGGATCGATCCAAAATCATTTGATCTCATCATTGGAAAGCCGAGTCCCACCGATTGGGTTCCTTGGCAACGGGGGAAGGTAGTGCCTCTTTTAGAATGGGACGCCTCTTATGAAAATCTATGGCAGAAATTTGGGCTTGAAGAGGGGTTTACCTATATCGGCGTTCAGGTTGTCGTTGAAACAAATTATGGCCCTTGGCGCAATTGGCCGATTGTTCATTGGAAGCTTCTATTTGCCCGATTAGAAAAACTAAAAAACGTAAAAATCATCTTGCTCGGCGGCGATGAAAAGACCGAATTTCAAGGCGAGAATCTGATCGACCTTAGAGGGAAAACAACGCTCTTTGAACTTCTATCGATTGCGACGAAATGCTCTCATATGATTCTTCCGGATTCAGGCATTTTATCGATGGTCTATTATCTCAATTACCCCTTTCCGATCCATCTCATCAGCCTTTGGGGCGATCCAAATCATGGGATTTTAAAACAGGCCGTAAACTCTCCAAATCCCCGGTTAAAGCACACCCCGTTGATCGGAGCTCTTCGCGATTTATCAACCGTGACAGTAGATCTAATGATGAATACCCTTTTTCCGGTAAAACCACTTAAAACATGCCTAAAATCTTCAGAGGTGATTCCGGGCACTCTTGCCCATGTGGGGTGTATTTTATTAGCCGGCGGTCAAGGGACAAGACTTAAAGTTAAAGGGCCAAAAGGGACTTTTGCAATCCAGGGGAAAAGTCTTTTTGAGTGGGTCGTTGAAAAAGCTCCCAAGGAAAATTTTCCCATTGCCATCATGACATCTCCCTTAAATCATGAAGAGACGGTTTCGTTTTTTAAGAGAAATGAGAATTTTGGAAGAGAGATCTATTTTTTTTCGCAGGAGATGCTCCCGTTTTTAGATCAGAAAAAACGGCCCTTGAAAACTCTTGCGCCGAATGGAAACGGCTCGGTGTTTCGCTCATTTTTGCAAAGCGGGCTGTATGATGTTTTCCGAAAAAAGGGGATCGATTTATTGACGATTGTCCCTGTTGAAAATCCACTTGCTGATATGGCTGATCTTTCTTTAATTGGGTATGCAAGAGAGACAAAATCGGATGTAACCATCAAATGCGTGAAGAGAGAATCGCAAGAGGAATCGATGGGAGCCATTGTTGAAAGAGAAGGGAGAATTGAAATTGTGGAGTATATCAATCGAGATCGTTGCCTTGAGTATGTGTATTCAAATACCGGAATGATGGCGATCTCTATGCCCTTTTTTCATGAGATGTCAAAGCAAGAGCTTCCGCTGCATTGGGTAGAAAAACCGATTCCGGGAACGAAGAAATTAGGCTGGAAGGGGGAGAAATTCATTTTTGATGCTTTTTGTTTTGGGAATGTGTCAGCTCTTTGCTATGACAAAGGGAGCTGTTACGCGCCAATCAAATCTATTTATACCATTTATGAGAAATAACTTTGAGTTGTAGCGTCGGATAGTGCGTCAGATTTGGACGATCTTTTCGAAGCTGATATTCTTGAATATCAGCGAGAAAGGATCGTTCAGAGAGGACGTGCTAGACGATGCTACAACGCAAATCTATTTTTCATAAGTGGTATTAATTGCCCATAAAATCTTTCTTGGATTGGATCGTCTCGTGTGTTAGACTATAGGTCATGAAAATAGCATATTTAGGCGCAGGGACTTGGGGATTTGCCCTAGCTTCCATCTTAGCTCAAAATGGTCATGAGGTCGTCGTTTGGACGAAAGAAGAGCCTTTTGCTGCGCTTTTACAAAAGACGCGCGCCCACCCTAAATTGCCCGGGATTTTGATTGATTCTTCGGTTGTTTTCACAAGCGATTTAAAAAAAGCTCTTGATGGGGCAGAAGTGATTGTTGAGAGCGTCACATCCTCAGGAGTGCGTCCCGTTTTTGAAGCAGTCGGAAAGGTAAATATTCCGATTATCCTCACGTCCAAAGGGATAGAGCAGGGGACAGGTCTTTTATTGCCTGAGGTTGTGTCTGATATTTTAGGCGTTCCAAATAGTCCTTTAGTGGGGTGTTTAAGTGGACCGAGCCACGCAGAAGAGGTCATCCAAAATATGCCGACGTCGGTTGTTTGCGCAGCTTATGACCCTTCTCTTACAAAGCTGATTTGTGAACTTTTTACAACGCCCACATTTCGTATTTATCCGAATGCAGATATCCATGGCGTTTGTTTTGGGGGCGCGATGAAAAACATCATTGCGATTGCCTGCGGGATTTCTGATGGTTTGAGCGGGAGCGATAACGCAAAGGCGGCGCTCATGACGCGGGGCCTGCATGAAATTCGGAAACTTAGTGTTGTGAAAGGAGCTAAGCCGGAAACGCTTAATGGTCTTTCCGGGATGGGAGATCTTTGTGTGACCTGTATGTCCACCCTAAGCCGCAATTACCGGTTTGGCAAGTTGATTGCAGAAGGGTTTTCTCCTGAGGGGGCTCGTCAAAAAATCGGGATGGCAGTTGAAGGGGTGTATACTTGCGTTTCCGCTTATGAACTCGGGCAAAAGTACCACATTCCCATTCCTGTTACAGAAGCTACTTACGGTGTGATTTTCAAGGGGCTCGATCCAAGGGTTGCCGTCAAAGCTCTTTTAACGCGCGCGATTAAAGAAGAGCATCTCTGAGTTGTTTTTGTTGAAATAAAATTGCTGTAATCTGACAATCTTTCCCTTGCGATCGCAAATATATCTTTGATGTAATACCAATCGCAGCAAATAAATTCATATTTAAGCCGCGTGAAAGCTGTCGATAAATCGAAGATCGTAAGTGGCATTGTATTAGGTCAATACTATGCCCTTTTTTTAATTGATTTATCGGCAGCTTTCAATCCCGTCCAAACGCCGATTCTTCAAGTTGTTTCGGTATATAGGGGTCGTCCAACAATAAATATAAAGACGTTCCTGAATTTTAATTGAGTGAAATGCTCGTGCAGTTCATGATTCTCGTCTTTCAATAGACAAAGGAAGGTCAAAATGAGTTCTGTTGTACGCGTAGACACAGATGGAGTCCCTACATATCGCCCGCCTGCTGTAAATCCTCAATATATCCCGACTGCTGTAAATCCTCAATATATCCCGACTGCTGTAAATCCTCAATATATCCCGACTGCCCCACAACACTTTGGAAGGACGCAGGTACAGCTTCAGAGACTGGCTCTCAAAACTCTTGCCGGTGTAGGCGCTTTGGCAGGAACCTTTGCTGCTATAAAGGGGGATGCAGAAAGAATATTCACTGTCCCGCTTTTATTGGGTTTTGTGGGGGGATGCTTATATGTGGCATCGAATGTAAAAGACTACGAGGATCCAGACGAACTTCGCGCTATGCAAGAGAATGCGGCAATACAGACTTTTCCTGCCATTATAAAGGAGCATAGCTTAGAAAATACTGTAAAATATCTTCTGAATGCGGATGTAGTAAAACTCAAATTTAAGGAAGCGTATGGTTTAAGTAAACTTTCTAGACTTCTACAGATCTATCCTTTCGCAATCATCCGAAAATATAAATTGGCAGATGACGCTCTCTTGCAAAGATGTTTTTTTAATCAATTGAGAGAGGCCTCTGTTTGGGAGCTTGAAGAATCTTTTGTGACAATGTGTAGAATAGAGGGTGTTATTTCTGAGGTTGGAAGCAAGGCGCTGATAGATTTTATTTGTCAAGTAAAGAGCTGTGAGACCAACTACTCAGCCCGTTGCGCAGATCTGGATACAAAATATCCAGGGCGAACATCAAAACTTCTGAAAGAACTTGATCTGAAAGCAAAAGCACTTCCCGGTGAAGCAGAAAAAATGAAAAATACGATCCTTCAAAACGGCTATCGGGCAGCAAACGAACAAGCAGAGGTTCGATTAGTCCTAGATACTTTCTTGACGGGTAAATCGGCAATGGAATGTTTGGGTAATTACGTTGATACTACTGTGCAAGGGAGTGTTGTAGCTCAAGCTACTGCTGCAAAAACTGAACAACAATGGCTTGAGCAACAGTTGACAGCGATCGAAACGAAGCGACAGCACATCCTCGAAAAGAACTTTGGGGGTGAGCAAGAAACTTTATATCAGCAGGCCCTTAAGATTCTTGAGTCCGATCGTCGGGGAACATTATGGCAGTTACAAAGTAAGTTTTACGAGAAAATCTTTGAGCTCTTCGGGGATATTTAGGCAGGACGCAGTATATTTCTTTGGGTTAAATCTTGGTTTTTGGCATAGCCAAGATTAGACCCGGAGATCTTGTGTTTTTCCCAGTTGTTACCTCAGTAGAAATGCAAAGGCTTGAAAAGCTCGCCATCAAAGACGGCTGCAGCGAAGAAGCGTTCATGCTAAGCGCGGGCCAAAAAATCGCAGCGCGGGTCTTGCCGTTTTTAGAAAAAAGGGCTCTCCCAAAACGGGTGGCTATCCTCGTTGGCAAAGGGAACAAGGGGGGCGACGCTTTTGCCTCTGGCATTTGTCTTGCGCAAAAGGGGATCCATGTCCGAGTTTTAACATTGTTTCCTCTGAAAAGTTGCTCTAAGCTCAATCAGAAATTTCAGGCCAAATTTGTCAAGAATTTTGGCACTGTAGAGCTGATTTCTGATTTCGGGAAATGTTCTTTTGAAGATGACGGCCTTATCTTAGATGGGTTGCTCGGGACCGGGTTTAAGGGCAAGGTAGATCCTCAAATGTCTGCGCTCATCGCCTTTGCCAATGGATCGGGCAAGCCCATCATTGCGATCGACATCCCGTCAGGACTTGATGGTTCAACAGGAGAGGTGAGGGGAGCTGCGATTGTCGCTCAAGAAACCATTGCTCTTGGGTGTTTTAAGATCGGATTTTTCCTGCGCGATGGCTGGAATCATGTGGGCAAGATTTATTTAGAGGATTTTGGCCTTCCTGAAAAGTATTTAAGCAAAGCAAATGCACTCGCGCGCATTCCCTGTTGCAAAGCGCTAAAAATGCCTCCTATTTTGCGAAATCGGCATAAATACCAGGCGGGCTATGTAGTTGGGCTCTCCGGCTCAGACATTTATCGAGGGGCTCCCAAATTATCAGGGCTTGCGGCATTGCGATCGGGCGCCGGCATCGTTCGTATATTCTATCCGGGGGACATCGGCTCTGCCCCCTATTCGCTGATTTGCCAAAAGTGGGATCAAAAATCTTGGGATCAAGAATTGAAAAGAGCTTCCGCGATATTTATCGGTCCGGGGATTGGGAAGAATCTCAAACTGCTAAAAAAGATGGAAAAGATCACAGTTCCCATTGTCTTTGATGCTGACGCCATTCAAAAAGGGATTTTGTATCCAAAACAGTCTATTTTAACGCCTCATCGGGGAGAGGTCCTTCGTCTTTTTGGGCTTGCTCAAGATTTGTCCGAAGAAGATCTGTTGGGAAGGTGCCAAAAATGGGTGAATCGAACCGATTGCATTCTCGTTTTGAAGGGAGCCCCGACATGGATTTTTTCAAAGGAGAAATTGCCGATCCTTATCCATCACGGCGATCCCGGTATGGCAAAAGCAGGCACAGGCGATGTGTTGACGGGCGTGATTGCGGCCCTCCTGGCTCAGAAAATGAACCCAGTTAATACCGCGATTTTGGGCGTTACTTTGCATGCCTCTGCGGGAGAAATAGCAACAAAGCTAAAAACTTCTTACGGCATGATCGCAGAAGATCTAATCCAATCTTTACCCCATGCTATACTTGAGCAGGGAAATGGCGTGGTACGATTTATACCATTCGGTGAAGCGGACAATCCCCTCTTCCAAAGAGACTGAAGGCTTAAAGTTAAGCATCACGCTGCTTTTATCGATGTCAGCATAGGTTTCTGTCACCTCGCCCGGTTGCATCGGGTGCATCTCTTTAATCGCTTTTTTGCCCAAAGCGTCTTCTAAAAGCTCGATGAGATAAAGAAGGTTGATCGGCCTGTTATTGCCTAAATTGAAAATTTCGCAAGCAGCGCCTAGGTCAATGGCAGCCGTTGTCCCTTCGACAATGTCATCGATATAAGTAAAATCTCGACGCATGAGCCCGTGATTGAACACTTGGATCGGCTCTCCATCGCAGATTTGTCTTGTAAAACGGTAATAGGCCATGTCAGGACGCCCCCATGGACCATAGACAGTGAAATACCGCAAGGCAGTCACCGGCAGGCCGTACAGATGGTGGTAGGAGTGGGCGAGAACTTCGTTCGCTTTTTTTGTCGCGCCATAGAGATTGGCCGGCTGATCGGTCTTGTCCTCTTCGCGAAAGGGGATTTTTTGGTTGAGGCCGTAGACAGAAGACGAAGAGGCGTAAATGAGTTTTAAATTGGGGAAATACCTACAGGCCTCGAGAACGGAGACAAATCCTTGGAGATTTGCTGAAACATAGTCGTCGGGCTCAAAAAGCGAATGGCGAACGCCTGCTTGCGCAGCTAAATGGACGACATGGGTAATTCCATAGCGCAGCAAAACGAGCTTGAGAAAGTTTTTCTCGCAGATATCCGATCGAAGCACTTCAATGCCCAATTTCTGCAGTTGAGCCACCCGATCTTTTTTGAGATGCGGGTCATAATAGGCGTTAAAGTTATCAATGCCGATGACAAAGTCGCCTCGAGCTTTGAGATGAATGGCTAGATGATATCCGATGAATCCTGCGGCACCTGTGATTAATATTCGCTTCATAGTTCTCTTTGTTCGAGGTGTATTCGCTACTGCCTCTATCTTAAATCTCTGCATTCTTATTTTGCATGGGTTTTTTCGAGATATCCGGATTTTTTTGGGGATTTATGTTTTATGGTCTTGCGAATGAAAGGGAAACTCATTAACATTTGCGGTGTTTAGTTATGAGAGAACAGAGAAGAAAACGAATTTTAGTCACAGGCGGAGCCGGTTTCCTCGGCTCTCATCTATGTGAACGCCTACTCAAAGAAGGCAACGAAGTTTTGTGCGTGGATAATTTCTATACAGGCACGCGCGAAAATATTTTGCATCTTTTGGATCACCCGTATTTTGAAGTCTTGCGGCACGATATTTGTTTCCCTTTGCATGTCGAAGTGGATGAAATATATAACTTTGCCTGTCCCGCATCTCCGCGCCACTATCAGGCAGATCCGATTCAAACAATTAAGACGAGCGTGTTTGGCGCTCTCCATTTGCTCGGGTTAGCCAAGAGACTTCGGTGTAAAATTTTTCAAGCATCGACAAGCGAAGTGTATGGAGATCCCCATTTCCACCCCCAGAAAGAAGAGTATTGGGGGAACGTAAATCCCATCGGCTTTAGATCTTGTTATGATGAGGGGAAGCGGTGCGCGGAGACGTTGTTTTTTGATTATAAAAGAACGAATTTAGTCCCGATCAAAGTGGCTCGTATTTTCAATACCTATGGTCCTAGGATGCATCCGAACGATGGACGGGTGGTCTCTAATTTTATCGTCCAGGCATTGAATAATCAGCCGCTTACGATTTATGGCGATGGAACGCAGACGAGATCGTTTTGCTTTGTTGAAGATCTCATCGATGTGGTGATCCGTTTTATGAACGCGCCGGAGGCCATTTCAGGTCCGATGAATATTGGAAACCCAGTTGAATATCGGGTTCTTGATTTAGCTCAGGAGATTTTACGGCTGACCGGGTCGAGCTCTCCGATCATTCATAAACCTCTCCCTTCCGACGATCCAAAGCAAAGGCGGCCCGATATCTCGCTTGCGAGAAATCTTTTGGGGTGGCAGCCGAAAACGCCGTTAGAAGAGGGTCTTAAAGCGACAATTCTCTACTTTGATAAGGTGTTGGCATTGCCTCACGGAGTCAAGCTTCCCTCATTTTCGACGACATAACGCAAAAATAATACCATTTATCATAAATAACGTTGAGTTGTAGCGTCGGATAGTGCGTCAGATTTGAAGGATCGTTTCGAAACTGATATTCTTGAATATCAGTGAGAAAGGATCGTTCAAACATGACGCACTATCCGACGCTACAACTCAATGTTGTTTTTGATAGATGGTATAAATGAACAGGATCCGCTTCGCTTGCAGGATCGCCATGAAGCATGGCGGCAGGATTTTTTCCTGCCGCGAACGAAGTGAGCGATCCTGCCAGCGAAGCGGATCCTGTTCATTTATTTTTGGCTTGGATTTCGCGCCATTTGCGAATCATTTGAGCGGCAAGCGGCGCCCCTTCTTTTCCTGCATCTCCGAAGCGAAGAAAAACAACAACGACGAGTTCCGGAGACTCCCAAAGTGTTTTTGAGGTCATCGCCTCTTCATGGAAGGCAATCGAACCAAACCAAGTGTGTTTATAGATTTGCGCTTTCGAAGATGGGTAGCGCCCCGGATTATAGAGGATTTCCGCTGTGCTCGTTTTCCCAATCATTTGATGTTGAAGCAGGAGATAATCGCGCATGAGGAGAGGATTTGCAAGAAGAGATTTAATGGCTGCGGCCCTTGCGCTCCCCTTGGAGCCCCAAACGCATCGGTCCATCCCTTCAAAGAGAAGATTGCGGATCGATTCAGGGTACCATAGAGTGTGCTTGATGAGAGGTTTTTGCTCTTCATCGATGACAATCTTCGGTTTTAATAAATGACCCCCATTGGCAAGAGTCGAGAGCATAAGGGCTGATTGCAGCGGCGTGCATAACTGTGTGTGTTGGCCAATCGAATAGGCGTAAAGCCCCGTTTTATTCGTCCTTAAATCGGTGGGAAGATTTCCTCTTACTTCGCCTGGGAGATCAATGCCTGTTTTCTTCCCAAAGCCAAAAAGGGAGGCTGCCACATTGAGATCTTCCGGATCTTTGAGGTAGTCGCCGGAGAGAATCGCAAAATAAGGATTACTTGTTCTTTCAATTGCGCCAACGACATCGATTTTCCCAATTTGAGGGGCGTGGCTTTTGGGAAGCCGTCCCCCTTTATACTGTCTTGGATAGGGGATTTGATTTGCGCTAAACGCGACGATTTGGTTTTTGCTGGCAGGTGCATTGGGATCTAATTTTTGTTCATCGATGAGGGTGATGTTGTGGCCTTGTCTTAAGCCCTCGTAGGCAGGGATGAGTTTAAAAATGGATCCTTGAGGCGCTGATGCCTGATAGGCGTAGGATCTGCAATACCCGAAATTGCCTAAAGGATAAAAAAGAGAGGCGAGATCTTTTTCGGTTTTGATTTTGGAATGTTTTGTAAAAATTGGGCGATCGAGTGTTTCAAAGAAGCGGAACGTGCGGATGAATTCTTCAGCAAGAGAAGGGGAGAGGGTAGAGAGCTGTTTTTGAAGGAGCGCCTGATCTTGGTCTGTCTGTTTGGATTCTAAGTGTTTGATGAGAAGAGAAATCCCATGCTCTTCCCAATACTGGGAAAAAAGCTCTTTTTCTTGCTTGTCGAGATAATCGATATAGGGTTTTGCGTAGGTCTTCTTTTCTTTCTCCTCTGCCCGTTTTTCTGTTAAAAATTCTTTTTGATGCTTTTCTTTCCAGAGAGAAAATTCGGTGGAATGGAAATTTTTCAACGCCATTTCTCTTATTTTGCTCGAAAATCTGCAAAAAGCTTGATTGAGGTCGCGGTAGAGAGAGATCTTCATGGATCCGATTTTTGTGAGCAGATCATCGCTAAATCGGGGACTAAAGATGCAGAGTTTGCAAAGATCAATCGCAAAAAGGCGATCTTGCACTGAAGGGATCAGATGAAAAGCTGCGTCGATTCTTCTTAGGTGGATAGAGGCGTCTTCGCATGTGCGGAGAGTGTCCCAGAGGGGGGTGTTTTTTGTTGTGATTGCCTCCATGAGAAGCGTTGGATCTAAGCATTTTGAAAAGTAGAGAAGCGCCTGAAAATCTTCTTGGATTTGGACAAATCCTTTAATGTCGTCAATTTTTTCAAAAAATAGGCGCAAAGGGCCTGTTTTCGGAAGGATTTGATGGATAAAAAATTCCCAAGTGACAAAGACGTTCTCCTCGGTGATTTTTTTCGTCCAATTGAGAGGCCTTTCTCGGGAAAGGGGCTCTCTACCATCCCAAAGCGCTTGGATCATCCTCTCATTTTCCAGATAGCGAAACGTTTTTGAAGAAAAATCATTCGGATCGAATCTGGGGAAGCTGGCAAGCGCGAGAATTTCCCCCGATGTAGGATCGATCGCCACAATTGAGCCCCCCTTAATCCACGGTTGCTTTTGCTCTTTTCGGATTTTATCTACCGGGTCAACGCCTAGACTTTTTTTATCTCGATCTTTTTCGCTTTGGATCAGAAGTTCCTCCGCAAATTGTTGCAACTCAGAGGAAATCGAGAGGGTGATTTTTTTGCCGGGGACAGGCTCTTTGCTATTTGGAAGTTCCCGTAAAGGTTTTCCTTGATTGTCGACTTCAAGAATTTTTATGCCTAATCTTCCCCGAAGATCTTCTTCAAATTGCCCCTCGATTCCGCTTTTCCCGACTTTGTCGTTGAGAGTATAGGCTTTGTCTTTAAGCGTTTCGAGCCGTTCATAGACCTCTTCAATGGAATCATACCCCTCTAAAGGGGTGAGCGTGCCCAAGGTTTCGAAAGAGGTCAGGATGTCTTGTAGTTTGTGGATTTCTTCGGCAATGGTCATATATTGCTTTTCACTCATCGACCCAAGTACCCCAAGGACGTGGCAGCCCACTTTCCCTTGAGGATAATGCCTTTCTGACCCAATTTCGGCATAAAGACCGGGGAAGTCTTTTTCGAGCATTTTGAGGCGGTAATATTCCTTTTCTTGCAGGTTTGTTTTTAAGATGAAAGGGACGTGGGGGAAAAGAGAGGCCTTGGCGTGGATGAGATCTTCGGTTCGTTCCGCTTCTAACCCAAGCTCTTTTTCGAGAAGATGGGCGAGTTTTTTTATGTGGTCGCGTCTAGGGTATGTTCGCACCTTGGCGCCAAGCTCGTTGGTTCCCCATCCTCTGCTTGGAATTTGGGCGATTTGGCTATAATATATTGTTGCATTGTAGCGGATTTGGTTTGTCGCTAAAGGGAGGCCGAATCGGTCGCAAATTTCTCCCCGGTCTGCCCGGACAAGAAGGGTCCGAAGTTTAGGTTTTTCCGCCTCTTTCAGCTTATCTTCCCTTTGGACAACCCCTAAATGGAGAATGCGGACGCCAATAATGAGGAAAGCAACGCAGATGATGAGGAGGGTCCGATTGGTCTTGAGGCTGACAGGTTTCATAAATATTTTATATCACAATAGGGGGATTTGTGAATTTTTCTCTATGAGATTTATCTCCGCAGGCCATCTTTATGCAAGAAAGTCAAAATTTCTCCTGGAAAAAAAAAGGGGTTTAAGATAAAAATGGTATTTCGTTTTTTCAGTAGTGGTCAATTCGTTGACCTTTACAGTAGAAGACGGAAAAACTTGAGTTGCTAGTCGATCGTCTGCTCAATGCGGATCGACTGGCAGCTTGAGTTTATAAGTTGCGCCTGTAGTTCAATGGTAGAACAGTAGCCTTCCAAGCTACGAGTGTCAGTTCAATTCTGTCCAGGCGCTATCCCTAAGAGAGACCAATTTAGGTGCTCCGGGAAGGTAAATTATTATTTTTTTGAGGAACATTTGGCGACCTTACGAGACGATGCGCAACAAGACGCAAGAGTAACAATTAAGGAATTACTTGAATCCGGAGCTCATTTTGGGCACCAAACCCATCGCTGGAACCCGAAAATGAAGCGCTTTATTTTCGAAGAGCGCAATGGGATTTATATTATTGATCTTGCAAAGACTTTGCAGCAGATCCGAGCCGCTGTACAAGTGGTGCGCGATGTGGTTGCGTCTCGCAAGTCTATCCTGTTTGTCGGGACGAAAAAGCAAGCGAAAGTGGTTGTTAAAGAGTGTGCTGAAGAGTGTGGCGAATTTTATGTTTGCGAACGCTGGCTCGGGGGTTCTCTCACAAATTTGGCGACGATTCGTAATTCTGTGAAAACAATGGAGCGCATTGAAAAACAGATCGCGTCCGGCGGAGAAGGTCTCAAAAAGAAAGAAGTGGTTCATCTTGGCAAAGAGCTCGTGAAGCTCAATCGCAACTTGGAAGGGATCCGTTCTATGAGAAAACTCCCGGGATTGATTGTTTGCGTCGATCCTAGCCGTGAACACATTGCAGTTGCAGAAGCTAATAAGCTGGGCATTCCTGTGATGGCTCTTGTGGATACAAATTGCGATCCAGATCCAATTGACTACGTCATTGCATGTAACGACGACGCTTTGAAGAGCATTAAGGTGATTTTGTCATCTCTTATGCAAGCGATTATCGATAAAAAGAATGACATGAACATCCCTTCTGCTAAGGGCGACGAAACAGAAGACTCATCATCTGATGATGAAGACACCGATAAATAAGGGACGATTGTCAAAATGAGCGAGATTACTTCTGACATGATTAAGCTCCTTCGTGAGCGAACCGGCGTCGGTATGGGCAAGTGCAAAGAAGCTTTGGTGTTGAGCCAAGGCGACATGGAAAAAGCGATCGATCATTTGCGTAAAGCGGGAATGGCAGCCGGCGTAAAAAAAGAAGGTCGGGAAACAAAAGAAGGTCTGATTTTAACGGGTGAAGACAAGGGCGCGCTTGTTCTTGCAGAAGGAAATGTCGAGACAGACTTCGTTGCTCAAAACGATCGGTTCAAGCATTTCTTGCACGATGTTGTGAAGCAAGCTTTAGAGACAAAGCCTGCAGCTTTAGCTGATTTCATACAGCAGCCTTATTTCAAAGATAAGTCGATCACAATCGACCAATACAGAAATCTCGTCATCCAGGCGCTTGGTGAAAATATTCAGTTGAGACGCCTCGAGGTGCTCCATAAGCATCCAAATAGTTCCTATGGGATTTACTCTCACATGGGCGGTAAGCTTGTGGTTGTTGTGGAAGTTCATGGGGCTTCAGATCAAGAAGGGATTGCCAAAGAAATCGCGATGCACATCGCGGCGGAAAATCCTGACTATCTGAAATCGGAAGAAATTCCCGCTCACGTTCTTGCAAGAGAAGAAGAAATTGCAAGATCCCAAGTACAAGGCAAGCCTGCGAATATCGTAGACAAAATTGTGGCTGGGAAAATCAAGGCGTTCACAGATCAAGTTTGCTTGATCCATCAAAAATATGTGAAAGACAACTCTGTGACGATTGAACAGTTTTTGGATGTTTGTTCCAAAAAAATTGGAAAACCTCTTTCGATCCGTTGTTTCTGGCGCTGGAAAGTGGGCCAATAAAACATGAAAAAAGCTGCTTATAAGAGAGTATTGCTCAAACTTTCGGGCGAGTCTCTTATGGGCAGTGAATCTTTTGGAGTCGATCCTGAAGCGTGCTTTAGGATCGCATCTCAAGTCAAGCGTCTTACCCGTTTAGGTGTTCAAGTAGGTGTAGTGATCGGTGGCGGAAATATTTTCCGCGGTGCTCATGCGGCGAAGCTTTGCATGGAGAGGACACCTGCAGATCACATGGGGATGCTCGCGACGATCATCAATGGAATTTCCTTACAGCAAGCGTTTGAGCGCATTGAGTGTGAAAGCCGCATTATGAGCGCGATCGCGTGCGATGTGATGGCTGAGTCCTATTCGTGGAAAAATGCGATTCATTATTTAGAAAAAGGGATTGTCCTTATTTTTGTAGGCGGGACGGGAAATCCTTATTTTACGACCGATTCTGCGGCGGCTTTACGCGCATTAGAGATTCAGGCGGAAATATTATTTAAAGCGACAAAGGTCGATGGCATTTACGATAAAGACCCGAAAAAATTCAATGACGCCAAGAAATTTGATCGAATAACTTATAGCGAAGTGTTAGCATCACAATTACAGGTCATGGATGCGACAGCCATTGCACTATGTAGAGAAAATCATATCCCGATCCGGGTCTTTAATTTATTCTCGGATGAGGATTTAATAAAGGCTGTTTGTAACGAGCCTGTGGGAACATTAGTGGAGGGGACATGAGTGATGTAGAAAAGCAAGTCAAAACGGCCATGCAAGTGGCGCTCGATCATTTAAAACAGGAATTGAAGGCGCTGAGAACGGGTAGAGCGAATTCTTCCATGCTCGATAAGGTGATGGTTGAGGTGTATGGATCTCACGTCAAATTGAAAGAGGTGGCGAGCATTTCTGTTCCTGAAGCGCGGCAGATTTTGGTAAATCCCTTTGATTTTAATAACGCGCATGCGATTAAGAAGGGGATAGAGGCTGCGAATTTAGGTGTCAATCCGATGGTGGATGGAAAAGTGATCCGGATTAATATTCCTCCCATGGATGAAACAGTGAGAAAGCAGATTGCCAAGCAGTGTAAAGAGCTTGGAGAGAAATCGAAAATTGTAATGCGCGAAGTGCGCCGTAAGTATAACGATATGATCCGCAAGCAGAAATCAGATGGAACGATTCCTGAAGATATGATGAAGAAACTCGAGAAGACAATTCAAGAGTTAACTGACCGATTTTGCAAGGATATCGATGCGGTGACAGCGGAAAAAGAGAAAGAGGTTATGAAAATTTAATCTCTTTGTTGCACAAAATTAGTGCGATAGGGTAAGATTAACACCGTTTTATTCGATTGAATGGCCCCGTCGTCTAGCCCGGTCTAGGACACCGGATTTTCATTCCGATAACACGGGTTCGAATCCCGTCGGGGTCATGTTTTGAGACTTTAGCTCAGCGGTAGAGCATCTCACTTTTAATGAGAGGGTCGATGGTTCGAATCCATCAAGTCTCAAACTTTTCTTTAGATTCAATACATCCAGCCTCCACTTGACTCAAAGAAAATTTGAGTCCATCATTTTAGCCAAATCGCGCAGTAAAGAAAAAATTTAGAGATCGTATTTCAGAGAGAATTCTCAAAAGAAGTACCCATGAATAAAGAACTTTCAATATTGTCGCAGCGTGATGCGACAATCTCTCCTCAAGGCCTAATACCAAACGCAGGAAATAGATTCATATTTAAGCTGCGTGAAAGCTGTCGACAAATCGAAGATCTTCGTGCAAATCTTTTTGGTGTTAAATTTTCCCATTTTATACAATAAACCTGTTTCATTTTATTTTTAATGATTAGATAAAAACTAAAAATTATGTAAAATAATCTGCTTTTAGAAAGAGGTGGGGTATGGTTTTTATTAAGGCACAAAGCGGTCCTCCGAATTACGGGGATTCGGATAAATTGTTCACAGTTCAGTATTTCGATGAACAAGGAAATATGATCATTCGAAGTAGAGGTTCGAGGGCCTGGAGATGCAATAACCCAGGAAACCTCCATGCTTCCCCGTATAGTACAAGCGCAACGAGACGCGCAATAGGCAAAGCCGGCGATGAGGAGGATCAGTATGCAGTCTATCCAGACTATGAAACTGGACATGAAGCCCTTGTAGTGATGCTCAAGGGATCTGTGTATTCTCCGAAAACATTACGGGAAGCGATGAAGCGTTATGACAGAAAAAATCCGAATTATATCCACATTATCGCGGATAAGACAGGATTTGATCCTGAGCGTAAAATCAAGTCATTGAATGATCAAGAATTTGAAAAATTCTGGAGAGCGATTGAAGCGACTGAAAAATGGGAAGTCGGCAGAGAAGACCCTATTCCGAAATATTACATCACAGGTGTTCACAGGAAGAGAGGAGTCATTCAGGAGTATCGTATTTACAAGGATGGGCATGAGGTTTGGATGAGCAAACAAGACGCAATTACTCTTGCTCAAGAATGGAAGATTCATGCTATCGTGGTGCATTGTTCCAATGGGAACCTGTATCTGAGGCCTGAATATCATGGGAAACGGTTTAGCGAAATGGTTTGTTAGTTTATCTCTGAGTATTTCTTTCGGGCTATTCGCATCTGATGAGTGGAGCGGTGCCTTTCATGCGACTCTTCATGGCAAGTTAGTCAAAAAATATTTTCGCGCTCCGAGAGTTGTGCAAGAGCCTCCTTTTGGGTGGTTCGTGCAAGTGGATGAAGATTCGGGGGCAATACTTTCCGAACTTTTTTCGAACCTTTCTGAACGAGAGAAATCGATTTTCACAGATATTGATCTGCAGTGTGTGCGGCTAATGACTGACAAGTTTGCAGTTCGGGAATGGGCCTCTCTCCATTGCGGGGCTGAAGTAACGATAGAAGGAGACCTTCGAGAGCCCGACCTATTTGGAGAGTTTTGTTCTTTTTATTTTGCTCCTGAAGACGTCATGCCTATGATTTCAGAAAGGGAAGTCGCTGTAGCGCAATTTGCTCTTGAGGATGTTGTTTGGGAGCCTCATAGCCTTAATTGGAGCGAGGAAGACTTGGCAGACGAGTCCCTGGTTTTGCCGGAGAGTGAGCCGGAGCGCCTCGTTGCAATGACGGGAAAATTGACCTTGCGCATCTGCAATAGCGACCCCGATCTGGGGTCTATTGAGACCGGTGGTCAGCCTATTTACCGTTGGATCTTAAAATTAAATCCCGAGTCGTTTGAAATCGCCTGCAATACACCGGTTCGAGCCTCTTTTCAAACGCCAGCGACCATTCGATCTTTTCGAAACTGCGATGAGATGGAACTGACCGGAGGTTATGATGAGGAGTGGCTCTGTGAGAAAGAGGGGCAGACTGTGACAGTTGAGGGATATTTGTGGCATGCTCATACGGGCCATCATTCTACTCCTGTTATGTTGGATTCTAAGCCTTGGTTTTAATTCTCCCGGCAGGTAAATGGGCTCTCCAAGAGCCCCTTATTGTAGCCTTCTCAATCTCAGCGATTACTACATGGAGAGAGACTTAGAAGACGCCATCATTGTTCTATCTATCTTATGACTTTGTTTTTAGGAAAATCAAAGTATCGCAGCTAAACGGAGGCGTCTTTCTTCTAAAGTCTCTCCTTCGTATGTCCAATAGATCGGTCCCTGTACTTGCGCAGCGTTTCCCCCGAATTGAGTGAGAACTTCTGACGCCGCAGCGCTTAGGCTTGTGAGCTGTCCTTTAAATTCGATTGATTTGTCGTCTACAACTTTGCAAACGATCTGTTCATCTCGTATAAAACGCAATTCTGCGCCTACAGGAATCTGCGCAAATGAAAAACGGAAAGGTGGGCGGCGCTCTACAAATTCTTTCATTTCTTGAGTCACTTCCGGGTTGGCCTGAGGAGTTGCATCTTCGATGGCAACTAGTTCCAAAATTGTCTTTACTTTCTCCTTGTCAATGCGGAAAAATTCTTTTCCCGTCGGCACTCGATGATCGCCGAATGCAAAATGAAGTTTTCTTTCGACCATTTTCCCGTTATTTACAACTGCTGCATAAAAACACTCAAACGGGTAAGGAACGCCAGTGGTATATAGTTCTTTTCTGCGCTGTTCCACGTCAGTCGTTGTGATTCCGATTTTGACAAGGCCAGGCATGCATTCATTGGTGAAAATATAGATAATTTCTTTCATGGTTTATTTTCCCTTATTTTCTGACTGAAGATGAGCGTATTCTTTCATCCAACATAGAGTATAAAAATTAACTTTTTAAAAAGTGCCTCCAATAAAGAAGGCACAGTAATAGTTCAGTTTCTTGCTTAAAAGGAGATGTCTTCGGGTCTATGCAACGGGGGAATGAGAGAGGTCGGAAAAGCCTCTGAATCTGCGCATGTCATGGTGATTCCTCAAACAGAAACGGAAGGCATTGTCGGTGGGCATTATTTTTTACAGACAGATTATCAAAATAAGGCAAAATATATTTTTGAGACGGAAATCGTCAATAGATATGATGTTTACTAATTTTTATGGTTAATAATTCATGCAAGATAAAGCAAAATTTCCTTTGCTTCTCGGAGAAATAGTATACCTTTTGTCGCTCCCTATTTTTGTCTTGGGAGTCTACATGCCACCCTCAATAGCAGCTGACAGTTTCGCTTTCTTTTTGTTTGGGAATATTTTTTTATTCGCTTATTTTTTGATCCCTGCTATCGCTGCATACTATATGAAGCGGGGGGCGTTACTAGAAGAAAAATCAAATCATTTTAATAAGAAAGCTGAAATCTGTGCCGTTGTTTTGTCCTGCATATATATGTTGGCCTTTCCATTTTTTTGTTCTATGGGTTTAATCGGTCCGCTTGCTTTTGGTTCTTCTAAAGCGACTGTTCTGTATGCAGCGTGTATTGTATTGTTGTTGTATTCGATGCCCGTATCCCTAAGCATAAGTGTGTATTTGATGTGGGCTCGTTCCAAGCAACTCTCGTTCTTCTTTTTTAGCGCGGCTTTGCCTATCGCTGTTTTTTTTCTTATTTTGTTGGTCTGAGTAGAGAATTGGTTTACCCACTTCGTCTCGCAAAAAGTTCCTTGAAGTCTTAAGTTGACAGCATTAATGGTTCAATAGAACGGCTTTGTAACTAGTCTCCTTCCACAAAAATTTTTAGAAGTTTTGCTCCTCTTTTCCAGCCCATCTTTGCGCTCGGTCTCGGAGCTTTGATGGACAGAACACTCCCTAGTTTAGGGGTTGTGTGATATGCCTCATAAATTGAGTTGTTATTAATTCAATTAATCATGTGAAATGCGATTTGTGCGCAAACAGCTTTAAATTCGGTTTTCTTGGGTGCGGTTCACTCGGAGCGAGTATATATACCGAAACAACCTCAAAAGTTGGTTTTTAAGCAGCGTGAAAGCTGCCGAATTTTCTCGATCGCAAGTGCGTTTGTATTTCTAATACTAAGGCACTTGCGATCGAGGAAATTCGGCGCTTTGACGCGCTTAAAAAATCAGCTTTTGAGGTTGTTTGGGTATACCGTTTGTGATTGAAGAAACTTTGTTGGGGGATTTTGTTTTAATATGAAATTTTTGAAAGCATTTTTTGTTTTACTTTTCGTTTTGTGTGGTTTTTTTCTACCAAATTGTACCCAAGCAAAACCGTCAGGATTTCAGCTGAGATCTGGCGATGCAAAACCGGTTATCCAAAACTCTTCGGACTCTTTCGTTATTGAGAGCTCGAAAAATTCTGTGATTGATTGGGATAGTTTTTCAATTCATACAGGGGAATGTGTCCGCTTTGAGCAATTGGAAAACACATATGTGCTCAATCGCGTTACAGGCAATGAGGAGAGTGCCATTTTGGGCTCTTTACGCTCGAATGGAGCTGTTTATCTTGTGAATCCAAACGGTATTTTGATTGGGAAAGAAGCGTATATTGATACGGCCGGATTTATTGCTTCGACGTTGGATATTTTAGGTTCAGATTTATCTTCGCTTCAGTTCCTTGGCGATAGCGAAAAAGGGGTTGTCAATCAAGGGAGAATTCATTGCGCAGCGGGGGATGTTTTTCTGATTGGAAAAACAGTCGAAAATAGTGGAACAATTGATGCTCCTCAAGGACGGCAGGGCCTTCTCTCCGGTTTTGATGTTCTGATCTTTCCCGAAAAGGCTCCGCAAGTGCGAATTCGGGTAGAAGAATCGGTCGACGCAGATATTTTAAAAGAAAACCCATATGCACTCGCTATTTGTCATCGTGGGAAAGTTCTGGCTAAAGAAGTGTATCTGATCGCGGAAAATGGCATTACAGAAGTCACGGGAACCATTGTCGCTATGAATGGCGAACAAGGAGGGCATGTCCGGGTTCTTGGCGACGAAGTTCTCCTCTTAAATTCAGCTAAGATCGATGTATCGGGGAAACAAGGCGGAGGAGAGGCTCTTTTCGGGGGGGATTACCAAGGGAAAAATCCGGAGATCAAAAATGCAAAACATCTTTTCGTTGAAAAAGATGTTGTTATCAAAGCAAGCGCAAAAGAGGCGGGCAATGGCGGGCGCGTGATTTTCTGGAGCGATGAGGCCACAATTTTTTATGGGTTGGTGGATAACAGAGGCGGCGAAGTTCGTGGCGATGGAGGGTTCACCGAGGTGTCCGGTGGGTATTTAAATTTTCAAGGGTTTGTCGATGGGAGCTCTCCGTTTGGAAGCGCAGGAACGCTCCTGCTCGATCCAACAAATATTACAATTTCGACAGGCGGGGATGCAAACGGATCTTTTTCTGCGGGTATTTGGACTTCAACAGCCTCTACTGCGACCATCAACACGACCACGCTTCAAACGCAATTAGGATCGAATAATGTCACAATTAATACATCGGGACCTTTTGGGAGTACAGGAACAATTGCAATTACTCACCCGATCTCGTGGTCTTCGGCCAATAACTTAACTCTTATTGCCGATGCCTCCATTGCGGTAAGTTCCGGAGCTGCTATTACCTGTTCTTCTACAGGTGGAGTGCAGATGACGGCCAAAGGAACCGGCGCTACGGGAACAGGGATATCGTTGGGGTTAAATGCACATATATCTACAACTTCCGGCAATATCATTTTGAACGGTACTTCGGGTACGGGGACAAGTGGGTCGGGAATTACCTTCTTAGGAACGATTTCCTCTACAACAGGAACGGTATCTCTTACAGGGACATGTAGGTCAACTTCTACTGCCCCTATTGGGGTTTCTTTAGGAAATTCTTCTGCCGTAAGAACAACCGGTGGAGGATCTATTGCAATTATAGGAACAGGTTCTGATAAAACCGCCGCTAACAGTGCTCACGGTGTTTCGATTGCTGCAGGGGCAGTTGTTAATACAGCAACAGGCAATGGCCCTATTTCGATTACAGGTACTGCGCGAGCCGGTAATGCCTCTTGTGGGGTGCGTATTTCCAGCGTCACTCCAGGATTGATTGTTAGTGGAACAGGGACGATCACAATCGGCGGAACGAGCAGCGCAACAACTGCTGGATCTCACGGAGTTTCTATTGCGGCGGCTTGGACGCCCGCAACGACAGGTTTAGTTACTTTATCAGGAACGGGGGGTCCTTCCGGCGCAAGTCATGGGGTCAATATTGCAGGTACATATACAGGTGCAGGAGATATTGTTTTTGCTAATTGTGTAGGAGGTTCAGGCGGCGGTAATGGAATTAACGTGGCGGCTGTCTTTACAACAACAGGGACAATTACTGCGACAACAAATATTCGAGGAAACGGGAGCGGAGGGGTTGGGTTTTCCTCCGGCAATACGTTTTCTACATCGGGGATAAACAAATCGATTTCGATCACAGCAAGCGCCGGAGGGACCTTAGGCGCTTGTCATGGAATTTCTCTGACAGCGGGCACTTTATCCACAACAGGCGGCGGCTCGATCACACTGAATGGAACGGGGGGGGCGAGTAATTTAGCCTCTCACGGAGTGAATATTACAGGGGGAATTCCGTCAGTTTCCACAACAACCGGGAATGGCAATATTTCGATCACAGGGACTGCGCAGGGCAGCGCTGCAAGCTTTGGTCTAAATATCGGAGCGAATATCGTAAGCACATCAGGAACCATTACAGTGAGCGGAACGAGCAGCGCGACTTTGGGAGGATCTCATGGAGTTTCTATTGCATATTGGACGCCCGCAACGACAGGTTTAGTCACTTTATCAGGAATGGGGGGACCTACTGGTGCTAGTCATGGGCTTCATATTGGCGGTCAATATATTGGTGTTGGAAATATTGTTTTCATCAATTGTGTAGGCGGAGCAGGCGGCGGTAATGGAATTAACGTGGGAGCAGGTTTTGTAACGACAGGGTCAATCACCGCAACAACAAACATTCAAGGAAACGGCAGCGGAGGGATTGGGTTTTTCTGTAACAATTCGTTTTTGTCAACAGCGACACCTCAGCTTGTTTCGATCACAGCGAGCGCCACAGGGAATACGGGCGCTTGTCATGGGATTTCCTTGACAGGAGCCTGCTCTTTAAGAGGCTCAGCGATCACACTCAACGGAACAGGGGGACCGAGTGATTTACTCTCTCATGGAGTCAATATTACAGGCGGAGCTTCGACAGTGTCCACGACAGTATCAGGCAACGGCCCCATTTCAATTACAGGGACTGCTGCAGGCAGTGCTGCAAGTTTTGGTGTAAATATGGCAGGCAGTGCCGCGAACTTTGTTGAGAGCGGATCTGGAACCATTACAGTGAGTGGAATAAGCAGCTCTACAGCGGCTGGATCTCACGGAGTTTCTATTTCCTCTGCTTGGGCGCCGGCAACGACAGGTTTAGTCTCTTTATCGGGAACCGGGGGAGGGACAGGAGCGAGTTGCGGTATTGCAATTGGCGCAAACGTAACCTTTAGCGGCGCAATTACTATTAACGGCACGGAAGGAGGCGGAGAGGGTTCCTTTGGCAACTCTTTTGGGGGGAATGTAACAACTTCCGCAGGAACTATTGAGGTATTTCAAAGTTCTACTTTAGCGGCTGCAACAATAATTGATTCGACAAATGGAGGGAGTTTTCCTGGAGGCGCTCTGATTGATTTTTCAGGAGGGACTGCCACGATCGATGGCGCGCAAAGTTTGACCTTGGTAGCTGGAACGTCAACAATAAGTTTGGAGGGAGCCGTCGGAGGAACTTCTCCATTAACGAATCTTACATTTACAAGCGCCAATCTTATTGAGTTGGGAAGCAATATCACTGTAAGCGGCGCAAATCCCCTTACTTTTCCGTTTGCAGTAAGTATTACCGGAACATCAACGATTAATACGAATAATGCGGCTCTCTCCTTTAGTTCAACGATTAATGGCGCGCAAAGTTTGACTCTGAATTCCGGGAGTGCATCTACGACCCTTTCAACAGCAGTTGGAGGCATCACCGCACTGAATTCTTTTAGCGCAACCTCTGCGACAATTGCGCAAGGGTCAAGTGTAACAACGATAGGGCCGATTACTTACACAGGTTCAACAAGCATCAATATCCAAGGTGATTTAACGACAACTGGCGGCGCAATCAGTATGATAGGGCCGGTTTCTTTAACGACATCGCCTTTAAGTTTTGATACAACAAATGGATCTGCAGACGGCGCTTCTATTTACTTTTCGTCAACGCTCAATGGAGGCTCTAATGTTGCCTTCAGAGCGGGAACTTCGGGAGTGGTCACGTTCACCGGTGTTGTCGGAGGGGAGACTCCTCTGGGAACAGTCGTGATTACGAATGCGGCATTAAGTCTTGGAGCGGTCAATATTGGAGGAAATATTACGGCAAATTCCTTTGTGCTGTCCTCAGCGTCTCCTGTAACTCTCCTAGGATCTAGCATAATTGATACAAGTGCAGCTGCCGGGTTGGGGATTGTTTTTGGTTCTACAATTGACGGAACAACCCCCGGGGGGCAATCTCTTACTTTAATAGCCAATGGAGCGGATACAATCACTCTTCCGGGTAATATTGGGACAAATGTAAGATTAGGAACATTGACAATTGAAGGGGGGACTGTCGAGGTTCTGATCGGTCCTTAAGGCGCAAGCATTCTGGCAAAGACGGTCAATGCAGGAGACGCTCTGCGGTATCTTCAGTACATAGTCGATTAAATTTAATCGACTATATACCGTTCGTAATTGAACAATCGACGTTTGGACGGGTTCAAAGCGCCCAAACGCCGATTCTTCAATCACGAGCGGTATACAAGGTGGTTTTTAACAGATCACAGTATTGGTATGTACCGCTTTCCGAAATGATCTCCCTAAAAATATAGCAACTAACAGCCATAACCCAAGGAGAGGGAAACAGATCAGTCCGCTTAGCATCAGATAGTGTGATTTTCCTACCAACGCTCCAAAAGTATTTTGTAGCGGGGCTAATGACATATTAAATACAGATCCCGCCTGTTTCGAAGAACGTGAGCCAAATGTTTCGATCCATGCTTGCGCTTTGAATTTCACATCCGGAGTTGTCGGAATATAGAGCTGTTTTAATGCAGGACCATTGAGCGCGTAATTGATCGCTTTGGATCCAACCATCAGAATAAAAAGGAAGGAGAGCGAATTTAAGGTCAAAAATCCAAACAAAGCGCCCGCCACGATCACAGGCATCGCAGCTAACGCAACGCCGATACCAAGAAATCGGGTCACATTACTAATCCCCAGAAGAAGGCAGGCCAGAGAGACAATATTGACGCTTGAACCATAAATGCTTAAATAATTAGTGAGCGCCACACCAGAATATTCAGAGCTTGCTGCAAGCTTAAAATTAAAATCAAAGATCGTTACGACCACTTCATAGATAAAGTTAGCTGCAAAAATGCCAAGAAGATAACGATGCTTAAGAAGCAATTTCAACCCTTCTAAAAATCCGGGTTCTTGCTTCTTTTCTACTTCGGTCTCATTCTTGCCATGGAATGAAGCCAGTAGATTGGTGGGCGTCACCCTCAAAAAATAACGAACTAACGGGACGAGAAGAAGAATGAGAATGCCTAAGCACACCATAGATAGCGCGTCTGTGGAAAGACCAAGCCGATGGGGAAGCCCTCCAATGCTATAAGGGAAAATAATGCCGCCTACTTGGCCGATTGCCACAACAAGAGGAAACCCCTTTTTTGCAGCTGCCGCATTTGTTGTGTCGGTTGCAAATGCCCAAAACAGGGCGATCATTAAAGACCCAAAGCTCTCTACAAATACATAAAATAAATAGCCGAGGACTTTCGTTGACGCCAAGAAAAAGAAAGGACGGTTATTGATGATCTCCGAGGGAGCCTGAAACCAGAGGATCAGCCCACTAAAAATAATCACAGCAATTCCATATCCCGTAGGGAGTATAACAAGCATCCTCTCTCGCGAAGTCTTTTCTAGGAGCTTTGTATAAAACATCACTAAGGGTAAAAGACATAGAACTGAAAAAGTCTTTGCAAAGGGGAGTTGTAATTTATCCACAAGCTGAATAAATACGGCGTCTTTCAAAGGACGTAATGTCCAATACACTCCAATCATCAATGCGAAAATTATACCCATTCTAAGGAACTTTTTGAATTCTTCTCTCTCGAAGTTTCCAAAGTTAAATCGACAAACCCATTGAAAAAGTCCCAGTACCCCACGTGTATCGCTCATAATTCCCACTTATTTTTATCAAAAATAATGCTGCAAATTTTTGATTTGTATTTAAAGTCCACCTATTTAATTTTTAATATCAATCATGTGGATTTAAAATAAGATCTTTTCTTTATAGTCGTTTATACTCGTGCATGTTCAATGGCACGAGTATATACCGCTCGTGATTGAAGACTCTGCGTTTGGGCGGGATTGAAAGCTGCCGATAAATCGAAGATCGTAAGTGGCATTGTATTGACCTAATACAATGCCCTTTTTTTTAATTGATTATCAAAGCTTTGAACCCGTCCAAACGCCGATTGTTCAATTACGAACGGTATAAATTACATTTGATAGCTTCTGACGGGAGCGAAAGCTATCAGAGGTCAAGGAATCTGTGACGGATAGGCTGGTTTGCAATACGTCTCTTTGATCTTCCAAAGCGAAATGAGCGCGATCAGAAGATAAATAGGAAGCGTAAGGAATGCCGTTTGGTAGGCCTCTACTGAAAATATGCGCGCGCCGTGAGCTGTCATTCCTGTCCATTGGGAGTCGAGAATCTTTCCTGCTAACGGATCTGAAAAGGCGCCAAATAGGGCGTCAAATGCGTTCATAAAACCAATGGCTGTTGCCGCTAATACTGGCGCGTTGATCTCTCGAATCATCGTAAAGCAAAGCAAAAAGGTGCTAATGGAAAAACCAAAGGCGAAGAGAAGTGCGGATAGCGTGCAAAGGGAAAACCCGGGCATGTAAATAATGAAAGAAAGGAAAATCATCGAACATAACGTTCCCCAAAACATGACCCCTTTTCTTTTTTGCAGTCGGTCGGATAAATATCCAAAGGTAGGCGCGCCGATCGCAAACCCGATGAAGATTAGGGAGACTCCCTTCGCTGCGAGGGGTTCGGAAATTTGGTACGCTTCCGCAAGGAACGAAACGCCCCAAAGCCCTCCAAAGACCATCACGGGAGCAAAAGCAAATCCACTATACACGGAGAGCCACCACGACTGGGATGATTTTAAGATTTTTTTCACGCTTTGCACTAGCGTGATTTTCGGCGCTATGATCATTCTTTCGGTTTTGTGATCCGGCGCTTTATCGCGGACAACGAGCCAAAAAATACCCGCCAGAACAAGGCCGCCCATGCCGATGAATTTAAGGGCGGGTCTCCACGTGAATACTTCGATGAAGTGAGCAAGGGGCGCTTGACCGCCGACTGCTCCAAACATGGCGATCGTCATCATAAGACCCGCCATGAACGCAAACTGCCGGTAGGCAAACCAGTTTGCTGTCAATTTTAAGCAGTTAACGGCTGCGAAAGCAGCTCCCGCTCCAATCAAAAACCTGCCGATTTCTGCAGTGAAGAATGATCCCGCGCTTGCAAAAAGAATATTGCCCAGCGCGCAAACGATAATTGCGATCGTGGTCATTTTTCTAGGGCCAAAACGGTCCAGCATGAACCCTGCCGGGATTTGGAGAAGAAGGTAGGCATAAAAATAAGAGGCTGCCAGATTGCCGAGCTCCACTCCATTGATGTTGAATGCGCTCATGAGAGAGCCCGTCATTACGCTCGGAGACACTTCCAAAGCGTATTTGTAAAACATGAATAGTGCGCTTAAAAGCCATATAGCCCAAGCGTGCAATGGGTAGGAAAGTTTTTTGGCGTGCTTATGCATAACTTATACGACTTTAAACTTTATTTATGACATTTGTCAATGCACACTTTGTATGAGGTGGGTCAAAGATTTAAACCACAGAAGAGCTTCTTTGCTCATCACCTGGATGATTAACCCCCAAGCGGCAGCTAAGAGCGCAAGGCCGACCCAAGATTTCAGCGGGATGCCGAGGAACACGATTTGCACTTGCGGAGCTAAACGGTTAGCAATCCCTAAAAACATATCCATCAATAAAATTCCAATCAGCGAGGGCGCTGCAAGCTGGATGCAGAGGTTGAACATTTTTTGCAGCGTCTTCACCATCGTCACCCAAAACGGGTTCTTTAGATGGAAAAGGTCCGGGCTGATGAGACCGTCGACGGGGATCATTTCGTAGGATGTCGCAACGCCATTGAAAAAATAAATCGGCCCTCCAAGGGAAAAAAAGAGGGCGATCAGGACTAAGTTAAAGAGAATCCCAATCGAGCCTGTTTGCGATTTTGTGGTCGGATCTGTCACCTGAAGAGAGGAGGCTCCTCGCTGAAAATCGATTAAGCTTCCCGACATTTGCGCTATGTAGAAGGGAACAGACGCGAGAAATCCAATCACCGCCCCGATGATGAGCTCTTTGATGAGAAGCCCCACAAAAGGCATGGCAAAAGGGATGCTTCCGTGGACATGCATGAGATTTTGAGGAAGGAAAATGGCTGTGAGTGAAACGCCAAACATGACGCGGATGGTCATGGGAACGTTTTGCGAGCCTAAAAATGGGGCGAGCGCAAGGATGGGGAGCAGTCTTGCCATTGTGAGAAAAAAAACGGAAAGAACGGTGTAGGGATCAAGATGGGGAAGGTCTAGAAGGAGCGAAAGATACCCGTCTAATGCAGCAGCTGAGTTCATACAGCGCTATATTTTTGGATCGCGGCAAATATTGTATTTGTATACTGGAGCACTTGCGCGCCTAACCATCCGCTCATAAAAATAATTGTAAACACGACCGCAAATAACTTGACTGTGAAGGAAAGTGTTTGCTCTTGAATTTGAGTGGCCGCTTGAAAAATCGCAACCAAAAGCCCCAAAATCATACTCACAATGATCGGAGGTCCTGATAAAATCAGGATCAGGATCAGCGCTTGGTAGGTCAGTTCATAGATTTCATTTGCAAACATATACCGACGATACCTCAATAATTGGTTTTTAGGCGAGTTCAAAGCGCCTATTTTCCAGTTTCGGAAGAGGGTTCATATTGAAACAAATATGGACCCTCTTCCGAAGCTGAAAAATAGGCAGCTTTCAATCTCGCCTAAAAGCCAATTCTTGAGGTATCTTCGGTATCAACCTTTTTATTTAAACGAGATGGCAAGTCCCTGGATTAATACAGTCCACCCATCAACGAGAACCAGCAGGAGTAGTTTGATCGGAAGGGCAATGGTGAGCGGAGAGAGCATCATCATCCCCATCGCAAGGAGAATGTTGGAAACGACAAGGTCGATCACGAAAAAGGGGAGATAAATGAGGACGCCAATTTCAAAAGCGGTTTTCAGCTGGCTTGTGATGAATGACGGAATCAAAATAATAAAATCATTTGCTTTGAGCTGCGACTTATACGGCTCCGGGAAAAGGCGGTAGGCGAGCTTATAGAAACTGGCCATGTTTTTTGTCGTACAGTTGCGCTCTAAAAATCCTTTGAGAGGCTCTTTTGCTTTGTCTACCACGTTAACGATGAACGTTGCGGCCTCTGACGAAATCACCGTTTGGGGCGCTTGCGTTCGAATCGTCTCTTCAGACGCTTTATACATCGCAAGTCCCGTTGGGAACATCACATAAATGGTGATGAGAAGCGCAATCCCGTTTAACACTTGGTTTGGTGGCGTTTGTTGGACGCCAAGCGCTTGTCTAAGCAAAGAGAGGACAACCACGATCTTCATGAAAGAGGTGAGGAGCATGATCGCGAAGGGCAAAAGGGAAAGCCCTGCGAGGACGGCAAGTTTTGTCACCATGCTCGGATTTAAACTGCCGTCTGTGGCTCCCGCAATCGCTGTTTGCGCCATCAAATGGCTTGTAGAAAAAAGGAGGAAAAAGAGGATGATGTATTTCATTTTGAACTGCTTCTAAAGGATTCAAACGCTGATTCTAGCGCGCGCCATTGGTTTTCAAGTTGAGCATTGATGATGCCGGCTTCCGTTTCAATCATACATCCTCCGGGTTCGATATCGTCGCGCTCTTGGATGGAGAGATTTTCCAGATGCTCAAAAATATGTTTGATTTTTGGCCGGTTTGTTTCGATGGCTTCCAGATCCACTCGATTGACATAGATGACAACTTTTTTGTGTTGCGTCACAGGCTTTAGCGATGTGAGCACAATGTCTACGATCCGATCCGGATGCATTTTGAGCTCTTCGCCGATCAGTTTACGGGCGGCTGTGAGCGCAAGCGGAAGGATTTTTTGTTGGATGTCTGATCGTAATTTGGAAAGTTCGTGGTCGAGCTCTAAAAGGTGTTTATTGAGAGAAACAAGCCCCTCTTGAAACCCTTCTTCGAACGCCTGCTCTTTTATTTTTTCTGCTTCCTTCGCATTTTCCTGTTTAAAGTTTTCAGCTTCCTCTTGCACTGTTTCGAGAAGTGTTTTTGCATCCAGGAGAGTTGAAAATTCAGCTGCGGGAACAATTTTTTTTCCGGGAGCCATATGAACTTCTTTAGAAGTGAGAAGAGAGAAAAATTTCGCCATCTAAATATCCTTACAAAAGTTCTTTCAGTTGCTCGGCAAGCCAAAGAGCAACGCCCGGAATCGCCTCATTCTTGCAGAGCTTTTCTAACGCTTTGCCTCTTCCGCTATCAAGCGCATGGCATACATACCAAATCAGATCGGGATCTTGTCCTGATAGCGCATTGCCAAGTCTTGCAAGTCCAATTTTATGAAGCGTAAGCCGCAGGCTCTCTTTTGTTCCATCCCATTTGTCAAGACGGATTTGCGCTGCCGGATACGGTTCTTTATGGCCTGCGATAGATTTTAAGAACTCTCTTTCGTCATCTGTTAGGAAACTGTAGATTTTCTTTAGGATTTTTGTCTCTACAATTTGACGAATTTCTGAGGAAAGATCGTAGAGCGAGAGAAGATCGATCAGTTGGGTGAGCTTTTTTTTTTCTACTTGGAGCAATAGATTCAGCGGAGAGGGAGGGAGGTGATCTATCGGGAGAAGCTCTTCTTTTTGAATGCTGAAATAGAGAGTTTTTCGTAAAAAATCTGCCGCCACCGGCTTTATTTTTTCCGTTGTGGGGGAGGATCCAAGCGCTTTGCTTAACGCTTTTTGAGAGTTTGCATTAAAAACGCGTAAAAAGAGTTTTTGCTCTCTTTCAGGGTAGCTTTCTAAAATAGGAAGAAACCAAGACCAGTGAATGGAGTCTAAAAAGTGATAAGACGCCCCCTCTTCTTGTAGAGGAATATCAGGGAGGGTAGAGAGGGATTCTCTTTCAGATGCGGATAGATGTGAGACAAGGGAGTCTCTTTTTTCGGGAGAAGAGAGGGCGAGAAATGCTTTGAGGATGATGCCTCGTCGATTTCTCATAAAAATTCCTTATGTTGCCGGAGGTTCTTCAGGTTCTGAAGAGGCCTCGTTTTTCTTGAGCAGTTCTTTCCGGATTTGGGGATAAAATTTGTAGATCGTCCATCCGATGGCAGCGCAAAGGAACGCAATAAATAAAATGAACAGGAAGAAAATCACGCGGAATCGAGTGAGAGAGCTCTTTGTCAGGATAAGACCCCAGATGCTGACGTGGGTCTCTTGCATCATGCGACCCCCGATGGGCTCTCCCTCGGCCGTTAACGTAATATCGGTAAAGCGAGATCTGTCGGAAACAACAATCACATTGTCGTAAGTAAGTCCGTTGACGCTGCCGGCCATGAGTCGTTTGATTTTTGTTTCTAGGTGGCTATTTGGATCGTCTAGGATTCCTTGGTGTTTTACGTAGACCGACGCGGTAGTTTTAGGTTGAACGGCTCCCGGAGTTGCGATTGTCTCGGAAGAGGGAAAAGAGAGTTGTATATCGGCATCGATGACACCGTCGATTTTTCGGATTGTGTTTTTAAGCTCTTCTGCAAGGCCTGCTTGATAGCGGATCGTCTCTTCTCTTTCTGACGACATCAGACCTGATTTCGCAAAGAGTTCGAGTAAATTGGTCCCCATGCGTCTGGGAAGTCCTACTTTATTCAAGATAGACATGGCGTCGACAGAGCGATTGGATTCGACCATGATGTTGTATTGGGTGGAAGCTGACGCGGCAGCAAGCTCGCTTACGGCTACTTGAACCTTTTGCGCTGCAATTCCTTTGGAGGCGAGGTAAACGACGATTTCATTGGCCTCTTTTTCGTCGATATTCGTGACAATCGACTGGTTGCTTTCGCAACTGGTCAAAATCAGCAGTGTTAACAGAGGAAGGAGGAAGGAAAAGCAGCGTTTCATCATAAAATATATCCCTGCCTTTTTTATAACATGAGATGGTTACTCATTGCAAATAGATAGTTAGAGCGGGGTGTAATTAAAACTGTTAGTCGCGTAGAAAAAATGAATGAACAGGATCCGCTTCGCTTGCAGGATCGCTCACTTCGTTCGCGGCAGGAAAAAAGAAAGAATCCATCCTGCCGCCATGCTTCATGGCGATCCTGTTCATTTTTAATTATACCGTTCGTAATTGAACAATCGGCAGCTTTGAATCCCGTCCAAACGCCGATTCTTCAATCACGAGCGGTATATACCTGTTAGATCATATTCCATTTGTCGAACATGCGGACGACAGAACGGCTTTGGGTGGGAAGATTTTTGCTTGATTTGTCTATCCAAAGAAGCGCTTTGGATTCGTGGTTCTTTTTTATTTTTTCATCGCTGGTAACTTGAAGAAGAAAGCGGATGTCATAGTGGAAATGGGATTTTATATTTTTGATCGCAGGAATTGTATGGATATCGAGATCAAAAATCTGTTCGGAGACCGGCTTGATGTTCTCGATGCCCGATTCTTCTTGCGCTTCTTTGATGGCGACAGAGAGCGTATCGGGATTTCCATCGCAGTGGCCTCCGGGTTGAACCCACATATCGAGCTTTGCGTGATGCATTAAAAGCGCTTTTGTCCCATCAAAATTGAGAAGCCAGGCGGAAGCTGTGATATGCCCAATTTCCAAAGATCTCTCAAAACAATTCGGGTAGTCTTTAACGAACTTGCAGATTCGCTCCTTATATTCAGCTTCTTCATCTGTTGGATGGTAGGCTTCTAATAAGTCGAGAAGGTTCATTTCTTTTTTGCGACTTGAGTTGTTTTAAGGTACTCATCAAGAGGACCTTGGAAGAAGCGTATTCCGTTTTCTTCAAATGCGATGATTTTTGTAGCAAACCCGTTGATCAGTTCTCGGTCGTGTGTTGCGACAATGGTTGTCCCTTTAAAGTTTTCAAGGCCCCACGCAAGAGCGGAGACCGCTTCGAGATCTAGATGGTTATTGGGCTCATCCATGATGAGGACGTTTGGGCCTGTGAGTAAAAGAGAGCCGATGATGAGTCTGGCTGCTTCTCCACCGGACAGATTCTTGAGCGGTTTAAATGCGTCATCGCCGGCAAAAAGCATGCGGCCTAAAATTCCCCGCACATCTTGGTCATAAGCTCCGCTTTTGTGGTTTTTTAGCCAATCAAACGCGTTGATGTCGGAGTGTTTATTGAGAACTTCTCCGTGATTTTGCGGGAAATAGCCCACTTCAAGACCGTGGCCTCGGGTGATGGATCCGGAGTCGGGGGAGAGGACTGCAGCTAAAAGTTTGCACAGTGTTGTTTTCCCTTTTCCGTTATTCCCAATGATGGCGATTTTGTCTCCTCGATGGATTTCCGCGGTGAAATTTCGGAAGACAGGGTTATCCCCATAGCTTTTGGAAAGAGCGTCGATTTTAAAGACAACTTGGCCCGATTGTTTTTCGGCAGGAAAACGGATATAGGGCCTTTGGATATTTGATTTTTTAAGTTCCATGGGTTGGAGACGATCGATCTCTCGTACGCGCGATTGTACTTGGCTGGCTCTTGTTCCGGCGCCAAATTTAGCGACAAATTCTTTCAGTTGAGAGATTTTTTTGTCTTTGGCTTTATTTTCGTCTTCAGCGCGCGCGCGAACGGCTGTTTTTGTGACGAGCATGGCGTCGTAGTTGCCGGGATAGGTGATGATTGTTTCATAGTCGAGATCCGCGATATCTGTACAAACAGAATTGAGGAAGTGGCGGTCATGGCTCACCACGACGAGCGTTCCCTTGTAGTGGAGGAGAAATTCTTCCAGCCAGGAGATCGATTCGAGATCCAAGTGGTTTGTCGGTTCGTCGAGAAGAAGAGCGTCGGGATTTCCAAAGAGGGCCTGGCAAAGCAAGGCTCTAAATTGCCGATCCGTTGGGATTTCATGCATTTTCTTGCGATGCAATGTCTCAGGGATCCCCATTCCGATAAGAAGCACTTCGGCCTCAGATTCTGCTGCATATCCGTCTTCTTCTGCGATGATCTCTTCGAGTTCGCCAAGGCGAATGCCGACATCATCGGTCATTTCAACGTCATAGAGCCTATCTCTTTCCTGCATTGCATTCCAAAGGCGGGTATTTCCCATGATGACGGTATCGATGATCAGCATGTCTTTAAAGTCTTCGATCCTCTGCTTTAAAAAGCCCACCTTTTGAGGGAGAGATACAGTGCCTGTGGTTTGCGGTTCGACCCCCATGACGATTTTGAGGAGTGTGGATTTGCCGGAACCGTTGGGGCCTGTAAGGCCATAACGACATCCATCGTTGAATGTAAACGTCACGTTTTCAAAAAGAGTGCGGCCGCCGATCCGCTTGGAGATGTTTTCTAGGGTGATCATAATGCGGGCATTGTAGCAGAAAAATTTAGAGGATTCAACACCGTTTTTTGGAAGCTCGACTTTGTACATTTTTCGGTAGCGAGTTTTGCAAGATTTTGATCTACAATCGGTTACAGCTCCCTTCAGTCGGCTTGAACACGCCATTGAAGGGAGCTGTAACCGATTGTAGATCAAAAGATTGTGAAAATCGCTCCGAAAAATGTACAAAGTCGAGGGAAGGGGAGAAAAATAGTAACCGCTCACAAAGCCTGAGGTAGGCGCCCCGAAACGGGGCCCCGCCCACCTCATTTTTATGGGCACGTGTGAAAAATAAAATTTTTACAAATCGTAAATAATATTTTGACAGAAAAATAGCCAAATCTGTAGATTCTCGGACTCTTTAAAAAACCACAGGAGGTATTTATGAAAATAGGTAATGTAGGACTTAATACAGGTACATGGAATGCAGTGGCTCCGGTCGTAGCAGGGGGAGCTGCAGCAAAAACTGGATTTACGTATGCTCTCGCTAACTGGCGTAGCGCAGACGGTAAAGAGAGAAACGTTAGGTTGCTGAACGCAGTTGGCGGGGCAGTCCTGAGCGCAGCTGGCGTCACTGTGGCTTGTGGTGCATTAAGAAATTTGGCATCCGGTAAGTAGTTTGAGTTTTAAGGACGTTCTCTTGTAGAGAACGTCCTTTTTATTTCTTAAGCCACGTTGGGCTGTTGCCGAATCGCTTTGCATAGTAGTGCAGAGCGCCGATAAGGCCTGCTTTGTTGCGAAGCTCTTTTTGCCTATCGGGCTTTTGGAAGAAAAGCGTTTTCAATTTGTTTTGCATTGATTTAAGAAGATAGTGTCTGAGCATTTTCCGAAGCTCCGGGAAAATCACTGTTTTGTAGAGATAGCTCCTTTCAGCGTGTGTACAATTTCTTTCGAGCCACAGAAGTCTGCTGCGCCACCAAAAATAGTGCATCTGAGGTTTTCCGCCTGTAAATGACGCAGATACTTTGTGCCAAATTTTCGCTTTCGGCGCTGTCCATATTTCAAATCCGAGCCGTTTGGCTCTGCAGCAAAAATCGGTCTCTTCCCAAAAGAGAAAATAACGGGGCTCGAGTAGACCTATTGTTTCGGGGACGGATCTGTGCATGAATAGGGCAGCTCCGCAGACGTAATCTACAGGCTGCATGGTTTCAAAAGAGAGGCCGTCATCAAGCATTCCAAAAGCTTGAGATGTAAACTCGACAGTTTTTGGATTCCAAAGGCCGCCCAGATGATCGATTTTTTCTTTTTCATCGTAGCGATAGATTTTTGCGCCTAAAATTTTGGCTTTGGGCTCTTCTTGGGCAGAGGCTATGAACGCATGTAAAAAGAAAGGATCGACGATTATGTCATTGTTGAGAAGTAAGATCCATTCGTAGTCTTTTTTTAGTCCCCAGGCGATACCTACATTATTGCCGCCTGCAAAGCCTAGATTTTCTTTCGTTTCAAAAATGGGGATTTCAGGAAAGGCAGATCTGAGAGAGGAGACTGAATCATCCGTCGACCCATTGTCGATCACAATGGTTGAAAAATGGGGGTAGGTGACTTGCTCGAGAGATTTTAGGCACTCAAGGGTGTCTTTTTTTCCATTCCAATTAAGCAGGATGATGAGAATCTTATTCGAAGTCATAGGGAGGGACGAATCGCTTGCCATTGAGGGCATTCCAGTAGGTGGTCATGATGGATCCGTCAGGATTTTGAACGATAATACTATAAATAGGAAGGAAAATTTCAGAAGTTTTCCGAATGGCAAAATCGTTGCCAAAGGCAGCTTTTGCGATGATCTCAATTTGCGCGGGGCGATAGCGTCTTTTAATGCGGAGCGCATGCTTTGTCGGTTTTGTGACAAGCCAATGCTCGAGTTTTGTTTCAGGAATGACTTGGAGCTTAGGATTTTGTAGATGGAGTCGATACGAGTTGCCCGTCTGGACAATCAGGCTCTTTTTACGGCAACTTTCCACCCAGGTATCTAAAATGTTGTTTTCTAAGTTGAGAAATTTAGATAGCCCTTCTCGATCCCATGTGCCCCCGCGAGAGGCGAGCGCGTTGATGATTTTAAACTCTTGTCTTGTTGCATTCGATGTGATGCAGTCGGTAAATCCGTGCGTTTTTTCCCATGTGCTTGTATTGATGACCATTTCGCCATCAATCAGTCCCCAAAGGATGACCCCTTCTCCCGTCTTGTCTTGGGAGCGATTATATTTTACATCCATTAAAAGGTAGGGGATGAATTTAAGGGTCGGCTCCAAAAAGACGTGTTCGTTATCTTTGAGCAGTTCTTTCCGATGCGCTTCCATAATGCTCTCCGCGCTATAGCGCACTTCAAGCGTTTGAAACGTCGATCCGTTGAGCAATTCTTCGACTTGCGTGCGAAGATGGGGCATGCGGTTCCATGAAACGAACGCACCGCCTCCAAGCGCTGAGATAATGAGGAGAAGAAAAACTGGACGCATAACACCTCACCACCGTTTTATAGAAAACCGATTATTTTTGCAAATAGGGATAAATTATATGGGGAATGTATAAGCCAAATGGGAGTGTAAAATCCCATTTGGCTTTGAGGATTAATCTTTCATGGAGAGTAAAAATTCTGCGTTTGTCGCCGTTTTTTTAAGTCTCGCTGTTAGAAGATTCATCGCGTCTACAGGCGTTAAATCAGCAATGCCCTGGCGGAGGAGATAGATTTTCTCTAACTCGCCCGGATGGTAGAGGAGTTCTTCTTTACGGGTACCGCTCTTAATGGGGTCGATCGCCGGCCAAATGCGTCTGTCGGCAAGTCTTCGATCCAGAACAAGTTCCATATTCCCTGTTCCTTTAAACTCTTCGAAAATCACCTCGTCCATACGAGATCCTGTGTCGATGAGCGCAGTCGCAATAATGGTGAGTGACCCTCCTTGCTCCACATTTCGGGCGGCCCCAAAAAATCTCTTCGGTTTATGAAGAGCGTTTGCGTCCACGCCGCCGCTCAAGATTTTTCCTGAGTGAGGTTGCACAGTGTTATAGGCTCTTGCAAGTCTTGTGATGTTATCGAGGAGAATCACCACATCATAGCCGCACTCGACAAGTCGTCTTGCTTTGTCGATGGCCATATCGGCGATTTGTACGTGTCTTTCCGGCGGTTCATCGAACGTGGAGGCGATCACTTCGCCCTTCACGGTGCGGACCATATCGGTGACTTCTTCCGGACGCTCATCGATCAAAAGAACCATCAACACAACTTCCGGATTATTGATCTCGATGGCATTTGCAATATTTTGCATCAAAATTGTTTTGCCCGATTTTGGCGGCGCTACGATGAGCGCTCGTTGCCCTTTCCCGATGGGCGCCACTAAATCAATTACGCGGGTTCCGAGTTTTTCTCTCGAAGTTTCCATGACGAGGCGCTTATTTGGATAAAGGGGCGTTAGGTTTTCAAAAAGGAGGCGATCTCGTGTCTCTTCAAATGTTTTTCCGTTGATTTTATCTACTTTGAGAAGGGCGAAGTATTTTTCTTTTTCCTTCGGCGCGCGAATCGCTCCAAAGAGAGTATCTCCTCTGCGCAAATCAAATCTTCGGATTTGGGCAGGCGACACATAAATATCTTCAGCAGACGGGAGGAAGTTATAGTTCGGAGATCTTAAAAAACCAAATCCATCAGGGAGAATTTCTAAAACACCTTCTCCAAAAAGCATTTCATTCGGTCTTTCTGAGATCGTTTTTACAATTTCAAAGACCACACCCGATTTTGTAAGAGAGGCGGTGTGTCGAAGGCCGATATTTCTTGCGTAATTTTGCAGTTGGTCGATATTCATCCGTTGCAGATCTGCAATTTTTGTGACGGCTTCGAAATTGGCAGGCGTGCTTCCGCCTTGCTGCATATCAGTCTGTTGGTCTTGATTCATAATTCCTAATTGTTTGGTTAATACGTATGACTTGTTTTTTGAGCTCTTCTAATGTCCCGTTATTGGATAGTACATAATCGGAAAGGGAGGCTTTTTTCGGAGGAGTCATCTGTCTTTTCATTCGCCTCTCATATTCCGTTGCACTAAATCCCAATTTTTCAAATCTTTTTTTCGCGATTTCTTCATCGGAAAGGACTGTAATTACCGTGTCATAAAAATCTTCAGACCGAATCTCAAAAAGGAGGGGGATTTCAACTACGAAATGGGTGTATTTTCCTTTTTTCAATGCTTGAAGGTAGAGCTCTTTAATTTTTTTGAGCACTGCCGGATGAAGAATTTTTTCGAGTTTGTTTAGTAGATTTGGGTCCTTAAATGCCTTTTCCGCAATGACCTTTCGGAAATCGCCTCCATCTAGGGGAAGTTGAATGCCTAGTTGTTGGATGACTTGGTTTCCGAGATCGGTATTGGGCGCTAAGAGCTCGTGGACGATTGCATCAGCGCTCACCACATAAGCTCCCAGTTCTTTAAAGAACTGGCATACGGAACTCTTTCCGCTTGCTATCCCACCTGTGATAGCAATTTTCCTTAAATTTAACATTCTGCCCAATTTTTGCCAACAGCGATGTGCACGAGGATAGGTACTTTTAATTTGAACACGTGTTCCATCTTGTGTTTTACAAGGTCTTTAAATGTTGAGATCTCCCCATCTGGCACCTCAAAAATTAATTCATCATGGATCTGCAAGATCATTTTGCCTTCGAGCTTTTTCTTCTTAATCTCTTCATCGATCGCAATCATCGCAAGCTTGATCAGATCTGCCGCAGTCCCTTGAAGCGGGGTGTTGACGGCGAGCCGCTCTGCTGCGCTTCGAATCGATGGGTTTTTGTTATCAAGCTCAGGGATGGGTCTTTGTCTGCCCGTTAAAGTTGTCGAATAGCCTAATTTTCGAGCGCTTTCTTTGCAACTATCTAAATACTCTTGGATCTTCGGGTATCTTTCAAAATATGTTTTGATGAATTCTTGCGCTTCCTTCATCGATATATGCAGCTGCTTGGAAAGGCCAAAAGGGCCTTGTCCATAGATGATGCCAAAGTTGACCGTCTTGGCAGCGGATCTCATTTCGGGGGTGATCATCGTAATGGGCAGGTTGAAAATGCGAGAGGCTGTGTGTTCGTGGATATCTTCTTTTTCACGGAATGCTTTGATGAGCTCCGGATCTTCGCTAAAATGGGCGAGAAGCCTTAACTCAATTTGCGAGTAGTCGCCGCCCACAAAACTCCAGCCCCTTTTTTTGGGTTTGAAGCACGATCTAATCGAATTTCCCTCTTTTGTTCTTGTAGGGATATTTTGTAAATTTGGATCTTGCGAAGAGAGGCGCCCTGTCGCTGCGACAGATTGGTTAAAGGTGCAGTGGATTTTCTCTGTTTTTGGGTTGACAGATAGGGGGAGAGATTCGACGTACGTAGTTCTTAGTTTTTCAAGACTTCTGTAGCTTAGAATTTCTCCCGCAATCGGATGTTCAAAGGCGAGATCTTCCAGTACTTCTGCACCTGTTGAAAACGCTGTTTTTTCTCTGGCCGGTTTTTTTAAGCCTAACTGATCAAAAAGGACGTGGCTTAGCTGTTTTGGGGAATTTAAATTAAATTCACTGCCCACTTCCTTGAAAATTTTCGTTTTGATGCGATCGATTTCATGGCTAATTGTTTTTCCAATTTCTTTCAGTCGATCGGTGTCGAGATAAATGCCCTCTCTTTCCATTTGCGCAAGGATCGGAAGGAGCGGCAGTTCGATATCGTTGAGGATCCTTTCAAGATGGTTTGCTTTCAGCTCTTTTTCAAAAAGGTTTTTTAGCCTTGTTGTGTAATCGATGTCTTCGCAGCAATATTCTCCTACTTTATCTATAGGGACGTCTTGCATGGAGATTTCTTCCTTCCCCTTGCCCAGTAGATTAACGATTGGAATTTTGACGTGTTTGAATTTTTCTAAAGTCAAATCATCTAAATTGTGTTTTCGAATATGGGGCTCTAAAAGATAGGAGGCTAAAAGGGTATCGAAACAGATGTTTTTAAGGGAGATGCCCTGATTTGCGAGGACGTGGTAGTCATATTTTAAGTTGTGCCCAAAAAAAGAACATTTTGCCGAGGCAAAAAAGTCGTGAAGAGATTGGATGACATCGCTTTTTTTGATGTTGCCATTACAAGGTACGTACCAGCATTCCTTAGGCTTTATTGCAAAACCGATCCCGACAAGATCTGCTAATAAAGGTTGGAGAGCTGTTGTTTCCGTATCAATTCCCACCTCTTTTTCTTGCGCTAGACGATGGAAGAGGGTGTCTAGTTCTTCCTTTGTCTGGATGATATGGTAGTGGTGGGGGTCTGATTTTGTCTCTACAGGGGTTTCTTCGATTTCTCTAAGAAGAGAATTGAATTTCATTTTGTGATAGAAAGCGATGAGATCTTTTTGATGCGGCTTCTTTAACGCGTAAAAGTCTGTGTCATGAGGGATTGTTACGGTTGTGTCTAACGTGGCAAGCGTCTGGCTAAGAAGCGCTGTTTTCTTGTGCTCGCGCAGTATATCTTGTTTCTTTTCCCCTTTGACTTTTTCCGGGTGGTCTAAAATATATTGCAACGTTCCAAATTCTTGAAGTAACGAGGCTGCCGTTTTGGGGCCAAATCCGGGAAGGCCCGGGATGTTGTCAGACGCGTCTCCCGTGATCGCAAGATAATCGAGAATTTGATTGGGTTTCACCCCAAAAATTTCAACTACTTTGGCCTCGTCAACGAGCATGTAATCTTTATGGGGATGGAGAAGAAAGATATGATTATTGACAAGCTGGGCTAAATCTTTGTCTGTTGTGCAAAGGTAGGCCGTGGCCCCTTTTTTTTCAGCCCAAAGAGCCACGGTTGCCATCACATCGTCTGCTTCAACGCCTTCGACGCATAACTTAGGGATGCCTGCAAGAGTGCAATATTCATGGGCCCAATCTATTTGGGGAAACAGATCTTGCGGAGCCTCTTTCCGGTGACTTTTATATTCAGCATAGATATCTTGGCGCGATTTTTTATTGTCGGGTCCGTCAAACACACACACGATATGGTCGGGGTGGACTGTTTTGATGAGTTTTTGAATAGACCTGATAAATCCATAGAGGGCGCTGGACGATTGTCCTGCGGTGTTTGTCATCGGGCCAATGGCATAATAAGATCGAAAGAGATAATTGACCGCGTCTATGATGTAGAGTTTATTCATAGCTATAGAGATAACAAGGTTGCGTCTGAATTCTCGCTTGAACTGCATCAAACGAGTGCTCTATCTTGCCGGTAAACAAGGGAGATTTGCCCGACACAAGTTCGGATAGCCAGGGATTTTTGGGTGTTAGGCTAACTACTTGATAGGGGGTCCCTTCTTCAATGTTTGCGGCTACAGTAAGCGCTTTTAAGGCGTCATCGCGAGAAGACATCGAGACATCGATGTATCCAAGGTTTTCCGCTTTTACGCAATCAAACACATTGGCCCCATATTGGTTGATGAGTTTAGATCTGTCCATTTGTGGTCTTGCGCTTGTGACTACATCGACAAAGTGTTCGTACATAAAATCGGTGACTGCCTGGATGGACGCGCTTTCCCCCTCTTTCCAAGGTCTTGTGGGGTTGAGTAGGTCTTTGTCGAGACCGGCTGTGATTGTTTTGGCTTGCAAACCGACTTTGCCCATGAGGTCGTAAACATTGAAGAAGGGACCGATCACAACGCCGACAGACCCGATGATTCCGGAGGGGCCTGAAAACATTTTATCTGAGGATGAGGCGATGAACATTCCGCCGGAGGCGCAAAGGCCTTCAACGTATCCATAAATAGGCACTTTGTATCGGGCTTTGTAATCACCTAGTTGTCTGTAAATACTGTCAGAATCAACGACCGTACCCCCCGGGGTATTGAAACAGAGCAAAATCCCTTTCACTCTATTTCCTGAGAGCATCCCTGTTTGAGAGTCGAGGAGGATATGTTGCATGAGATTGGCATCGAGAGTTTTGGGATCTCCAATCACGCCATGGATATTGATTTGTAAGATGGCAGGGCTTGATAGGGGAAGCAATTCTTGTTTTCCGTTCGTATCGGGAAGGATCGACAGTGTGGTTTTTTCTTCGATTAAGGGAGAGGGAGAAAAAGAGGCGTAGATGAAAGAAAAAATAAAGAATGCAAGCAAGATTCCAAAAAGACCGAAAAACATTTTACAGAAAATTCTCCAAGACGAAGAAAGAATCGATTCACGAGGAAGAGGAGCGTTCATGATCAAACACCTTTTGTAATTGATCACTTTGTTATACAGGAACCGGGGAAATTTGTCTTATGAAGATTTATAACGTGGAGGCCTCGGCTTCAATTAAAGCTTCGTTAATTTCGCCTTGTCCTTTTAGGGCAGGCACTAAGTATGAGCTGTACAGAAGAAAAGTTTTTTTGTCTTTGTCTGAAGACTTGCCATTAATTTTTAAAGCCAGTGTATACATCTTTTCTCTTGCGTGTAGCCATTGCGTTCCTTTTGACGTTTTGTGAATGCATCTGGATAGGAGCGTTAATGCGTCTCTCGGATTTGCTGTTTTAGCTGCAATCGTTTTTAGGGCGTCTTCAGAGACAAGAACTTTTGGGTAGGCATTTTGTAGAATGAGAACCATTTCTTCTTCTGTCGGAGACGCAAGAGAGATTGTTGCGGCTCCATCAATACATGGAGCGCCTGTTGTGATTCCGATAAAGTAGGGGAATGCATGTTTGTCTTTAAGGTAGATATTTAATTGCTTCCGAAGAGTTTCATTAGAATCTTGGAGGTTGTCAAATACCATGATTAGGTTGTTTTTGTTTGCCTGTGTGTTTTGAACGATATTTTGAAGTTGTTCTAAAGACAGGCCAACTGTGTTTACATAGAACAGCCGTTTTCTTTTAAGGTGAGGATATTCCTGCTGTTCAATTCCTTTTACAAGAGATTTGATCATTTCTGTTTTCCCGCATCCGGAGGGGCCTTTGAGAATGACGGGCCGATCTCCTGTTAGGTTTGCGACTAACTCCTTGGTTTGATTGGAGGGAGATTTGGAAGGAATAAGGTCTCCTTCCCAGTATTTCTTCGACCAATTTTCAGCATTGGCAAGGAAGACAGGGGTCGGGCGAACATACTGATAGAGATGTTGAACGAGAAAGATAATCAGGATTACTGCTGCGATCCCTAAAATTCCATGGGGCAATCCGATGAGGGGGATCAATATAGCGCTTAAGGCGCTAAGTAGGGTTAGTAAGGCTAAGATTTTTGCTGTTTTGGTTTGCGAGTCTGCGGGGGAATTAAAAATATTTGGTAGATTAAATGTGTCTAAGCCGGATTCGAGGACGGAAACCACGCAATCTCGAGCCCTATAGAGCAGGATGCTTAAAGTAGCTGATGGGGCTTTTGCTTCCGTTAATTCAAAATAATGTTTGGCAGCGGGTCGCAAGTCGAGAGCTTTTTGGGCTATGTCTGTAATTTTTGCTGCTTGTTCTAATTTGTTTTTGTCTAGTATTTGCCCGAATTTTGCAACGAGGGCGGGCCCCTCTTTTTCTTTGGAGAGGGGGGTCACTACTGTGTTAATTAAAGTATTTAGATGGTCGGAAGAAAGAGCGTTTATTCTCTCTTTGAGCTTAGGGTTACTGGTAATATTTTTTTTAGATCGGATTAAATCGATCGCTTCTTGCGCCAGAGACTGATTTGTATCGATAATAGTAGTGTTTTGAATGGTCATTTATTATCCTTATTATATCATGTATATTATACCATAATTTATGTTTTTATTGTTAATCTAATAAGTTTCAAGATATTGCTTGGCGTTTCAAGTTTTTTATCTGGTATATACCGAACGTCATTCAAAATTTGGGCGATAGGAGGGTTCAAAGCGTCAAAAATCGATTAAAAAAAGGGGGGCTAGTATTGAGTTAATACAACCCCCCTTTTTTTAATCGATTTGTTGACAGCTTTCAATCCCTCCTATCGCCCAAATTTTGAATGACGTTCGGTATACCGTTCGTAATTGAACAATCGGCGTTTGGGCGGATTCTTCAATCACGAGCGGTATACAGGGGTTTTTTTATCCTTTTATAAGTTCTTGAGCATAATTTCTTTTTCGTATATTCTCTCACTCTAAAATCAGAGAATTTATGACAACAGCCCTTACGATCTCTTCCGAACAAAAAGAAGAACTGCTCAAGTTTTTGAAGAAGAACCGCTCTGCGGATTTGGTGATGTTTTATCTTCACTATTTACAAGAGAAGTATAAGCTTAAGCCGGTTCTTTTCCCGCGCGATAAGATGATTTTTCAGAGCGTGGATGACTTAGTTCATCACCTGGAGAAAGAGGGAAAGCTCTGGAGAGAGACTGAAATTACCATTCAGTTCGGTCAGCAAAGCGTAAACGAAGAGACAAAGAAAATTTATATTTGTCCTTTCACAGGAAAGGTTTTTGGAGATAATACCCATCCAAATCCCCAAGATGCCATTTATGACTGGGTGGCTAAATGCCCCGAGAATAAAGAGCGCGTGGGCGGGTTACCTGTGAAGCGCTTTTTTGTTTCTGAAGATCCTGAAGTGATTAAAAACTATATCAGCGTAAGAAAAGCTTCAGTCAAAAAAGTTGTTTACTCTTCAGCTATTACAGGAAAGTTGTTCAATAGCAAAGCTGCTGTGATCGATTCATTTAAGAAGAATCATGTGAAACTTCTTACGTTGTTTGAAGTGCAAAACCAAAACCGATATGAAATCGAAGACAAATTCCTCTCCTTTATACAAAAACATTTATCTGAAGAGAAGATATCTCAGTTTGTTGAGGCTTTGTCGGGACATTCAGAATTTGCGACCTATCTAGAGAAATGGGTCGAGACAGAATAGTTTTCCTCTCCTCTCCTGAAGAGACTCTTGAGCTGGGAAAATCTTTGGCTTCAAAGGTGGTTCCCGGCTCTGTACTTGCACTGTCCGGAGATCTTGGCGCCGGAAAAACGACATTTGTTCAGGGCCTTGCTCTAGGGCTTGGCATCAAAGATCCGATACAGAGCCCCACCTATGTCTTTCTCAATCAGTATTCCGGAATCATGCCTCTGTATCATTTTGATCTGTATCGATTAAAAGATGAGGGAGATTTTTTTGGGCTTGGTTTTGATGAGTATTTTGCCGCAGGCGGCGTTTGTGTGATTGAGTGGCCCGAGAGGATCCCTCTGAGTTTGCCAAATGGCACATGGCATATTTCCTTTGCGTATGAAAATCACGGAAGGAAGGTTTCTTTTTAATTCTTTTTGTTGTAAATAGGTGCTATGAAATTTTTGCGTAAAGAGATTTTTGTCTGTTTGGACTGTGAGTCTACAGGCTTAGATCCAAAACAAGACCGTATTGTAGAAATTGCCGGAGCCCGTTTTACATTCGATAAAGTATTGCAGTCCTTCGAGACCCTTGTCGATCCGGAATGTCCCATTCCGGAAAGCTCACAGGAAATCCACAAAATTTCTAAAGAAATGATCGAGGGGAAGCCCAAAATTAAGGAAATACTTCCTGATTTCTTAAAAATGATCGAGGGCCATATTTTAGTCGGTCACGGGATTGGTTTTGATATAGCGCTCATTGCAGCGGAAGCTAGGCGCCACTCCATTCCTACAGGGATTGAACATCAACCTTTTTTTGATACTCTGCGCCTGGCTCGATTATATGGAGAGAGTCCGATCAATTCTTTGCAACAACTCAGGCAACATTTTAATATCGAGCCCGAAGGGGCTCATCGAGCGATGAGCGATGTCGTTGTCAATATCGAGGTTTTTAAACAGCTTGTCAAAAAATACGAATCGGTCGAAGAATTAATGGATCGTCTGCAAAAGCCGATCAAGTTAAAAGCCATGCCTTTGGGAAAACACAAAGGGCGTAAATTCGAAGAGATCCCTCTTGAGTATCTTTTTTGGGCTGAGAAAAAAGACTTTGATCAAGATCTCCTTTTTTCGATTCGATCGGAAATAAAAAACCGAAAAAAGGGAGGGGGTTTTGGTATGTCTGCGAATCCTTTTGGGAATTTATAGTCGTTTATACCGTTCGTAATTGAACAATCGGCGTTTGGACGGGTTCAAAGCGTCGAAAATCCATTAAAAAAAAGGGCATTGTATTAGGTCAATACTATGCCCTTTTTTTTAATTGATTTATCGGCAGCTTTCAATCCCGTCCAAACGCCGATTCTTCAATCACGAGCGGTATATACCGTTCGTAATTGAACAATCGATTTTTGGCAGCTTTCGCGCTAGTCAAAAATGATCAATTATGATTTAAATGACTATATGAAAAAGATGGGGCTTAAAGATCTTGATTTTAGGGACAAGCGCGTTTTGCTTCGCGTGGATTTCAATGTGCCCATGGATAAAGAAGGGAAGATAACCGATGACTCTCGCATACGCGCTGCGATTCCCACCATTGAGTATATTTTAAGTCAAAATGCGTCGATTGTTTTGATGAGCCATTTGGGGCGCCCAACGGGAGTGGATCCGAAATTGACTCTCGCGCCTTGCGCAAAAAGGCTCTCTGAACTTTTAGGGCTGCCTGTTCTCATGGCTTCCGATTGCATAGGCCCTGTCGTTCAAAAACAGGCAAATCAACTGAAGCCCAAGCAGATGATGATGCTCGAAAATCTTCGCTTTCATGAAGGCGAAGAGAAGCCTGAAACGGATCCTGAGTTTGCCTCCTCGCTTGCTCGGTTAGGCGATGTCTATGTGAATGACGCTTTTGGGACGGCTCATAGAGCCCATGCATCGACTGCTGTGATCGCCAAATATTTTCCGGGAAAATCTGCTGCCGGATTTTTGATGGAAAGCGAGATTGCCCATTTGACTCCTTTGTTGCACAATCCCAAAAGACCTTTTCATGCAATCATTGGCGGGGCTAAAATTTCTACCAAGGCGGGCGTCATCCACCATCTTCTTAAGCTTGTCGATACTTTGTACATTGGCGGCGCGATGACGTTTACTTTTATGAAAGCGAAAGGCCTTGAGGTGGGAGATTCTCTGATTGAAGAGGCGGAAATCCAAACAGCCAAAGATATTTTGTCCGCAGCAAAGTCTCTTATTTTGCCGACCGATTTAGTGGTTGCCGATGCTTTTTCTGAAGAGGCGAAAAAAAAGATTGTTCTTGTTAAAGACGGCATCCCTCCCCATTTCCGCGGGATGGATATCGGGCCGCAAACCATTCAAGAGTGGTCTTCTCGTTTAAGGGAAGCTGCGACTGTTTTTTGGAATGGACCTTTAGGCGTTTTTGAAATGCCCTCCTTTGCCAAGGGAACTTTTGAGATTGCAAAGGCTCTTGCCCAATCAAAAGCTGCTGTCACAATCGGCGGCGGAGACTCTGTTTCCGCAGTGAACCAAATGGGTCTTGGATCTAAATTTGCCTATCTTTCCACAGGCGGAGGGGCCTCATTAGAATTTCTTGAATACGGCCATTTACCCGGCATCGATGCTTTGTCAAATAGCCCTCTTGCATAATCTATCGGATAAAAAAATAATAACAGGATCCGCACG
>CAZQNB010000003.1:0-9779 GCA_964594545.1 uncultured bacterium
TTGCTTAAGAATCGGCTTATAGGCGAGAGCATTTTCGAAAACAGGGAGCGATTTCTTTCCTTGGGCCACTTCCAATATGAGGTATCTTGGGTATAATCATAAAATAGAGAAATCTACGGCCTTATTTAAGAAAGGTTGAATAAGGCGGGGTGATTTCGGTCGTTATTCAAGTTTACTTAGTTGAAAAATGCCTCTTTTGTTCCTTTTCCCCCTCAAGAATCTAAGGTTGAAATTATTTTAATTATGGAAGAAAAGGATTACATCGCCATCTTTTACAATGTAATCACGGCCTTCTGAGCGTGCTTTTCCAACGTCTCTTGCGCCGCTTCGGCCTTTGTAGCGGATCATATCCTCGTAGGCGACCACTTCAGCGCGGATAAATCCTTTCTCGATATCGCTATGGATTTTTCCCGCAGCCTCTGCAGCCGGAGTCCCTTTTTTAATCGTCCAGGCTCTTGTTTCTATTTCGCCGGAGGTGATGTAGGTGATGAGATCGAGGATGGAAAAGGCCTCTTTGATCAGTCGATTGAGTCCTGATTCTTGGAGCCCAAGGCTTTGGAGGAATTCTAAAGCGTCTTTATCGTCGAGTCGGGAGATCTCTTCTTCGAGTTTGGCGCAGATCGGGACGATGCGACTGCCTTCTTTTGCGGCGTAGTCGCGGACGCGCTCAACGTAAGGATTTGTCATATCGGGGAGATCGTTTTCTCCGACATTGCAAATATAGAGCATTTTTTTAAGCGTGAGGAAGGGATAGAGCTTAGAAATGAGCTGCTCTTCTCCGCTTAAGGGGAGCGATCTCATCGGAAGGTTTTGGTTTAGGTGGTGGATGGCTTTTTTCAAAAAGTCGAGAGTCGGTTGCAGATCTTTTCTCGATTTTGCTTGCTTTTCCATCCTGGATAAGCTGTTTTCTGCCATTTGGAGGTCGGCGAGGATAAGTTCTAACGAAATGATCTCGATGTCCTGGAGAGGGTCTACTTTGCCGGCTACGTGGATCACATCGGGATCTTCAAAACATCGGACAACTTGGGCGATCGCATCGGTTTCTCGGATATGAGAGAGGAATTGGTTGCCAAGGCCCTCTCCTTGCGAGGCTCCCTTAACAAGTCCTGCTACATCGACAAAAGAGACCGTTGCGTAGATGATCTTTTGGCTTTTGGATTGCTCGGATAAGACGTTTAATCTGTTATCGGTCACATTCACAATCCCGACATTCGGATCAATCGTGCAAAAGGGATAATTTTCCATCGGGATTTGCTTGCGCGTAAGGGCATTAAATAGTGTGGATTTGCCTACATTGGGAAGGCCTACGATCGCGCATGAAAGATTAGACATAGAAGACCTCTTAGGTTTTTAAAAATTGTGTGATGTCAGTGTCGCTAAGTTTTGATTGATGGATACATTCGCTTAAAAGAAAGGGGCCGCTTTTTGTTCGAGTAAGCTGACAGAGGTGGGCGCCGGTTTCTAAAAGGTTGCCTAAGTCAAAGGCGAGAGATCGAATATAGGTCCCCTTGCTGCAATTGACTAAAAGCTCAAGCTTTGGATATTCGTATCGGATGAGCGTTGTTTGCAGGGTGACTTTAACGGGGGCTCTTTCGATTTCGATTCCTTTTCTTGCCAGTTCATAGAGTTTTTGGCCTTGGATTTTTTTGGCTGAAAACATGGGAGGCGTTTGAAAAATCTCTCCTTGGAACTGCTCGAGGGCTTTTTCAACTTCTTGAAGCGTTGGGATCTTGTCTGATGTTTTTGTCACTTGTCCCTCAATATCATACGTATCTGTGATGACGCCTAGGTGAAGGGTGGCAAAATATTGTTTGTCCGAGTTTAGAAATTGGTCCGATTTTCTAGTGTATTCTTGGCCGATCAACATCACCATAACGCCCGTTGCGAAAGGGTCCAACGTCCCTGCGTGGCCAATTTTTTGAATACCGGTAAGTTTTCGTAAAATCGAGACAAGATGAAAGGAAGTGGATCCTGCTTGTTTATCGACGAGGAGGATGCCACCAATATTCGGCCTATTCTTCATGGGGACGAGAAAGCCGTTCTTTTTCAATGTCGGAGAGGATTTTTTCAATCTTAAAATGCTCTTCCGCTGCATTGTCAAGACGGAAAGTAAGCGTTGGGAAGTGGCGCATTTGCACTTGTTTAGATGCATTCACAGCGATAAAGCCGGCGGCAGATTCAAGAGCTACCAAGACTTCTTCTTTTTCCTTGTCGGTCCCAATCATGCTAATGTAGACCTTTGCGTGGTACAGATCTGTCGATGTATCCACGCGAGTGACGGACACAAAAAGTTTTACGTGCGGGTTGCGCACTTGCTTTTGGATCACGTCGAAAATGACTTCTCTCAAAAGAGAATTGATTCTATCGATTCTATTTTTTTTCACAGATCTTGCTCTAGGTAGGTCACTTCATAAGCTTGAAAAACATCCCCTTCGCGAACGTCGGTTTGTCCTTCCAATACGATCCCGCACTCGAAGCCTTTTTGCACTTCTTTGACATCGTCTTTCACTCGTTTTAAAGAGGCGAGTTTTCCCTTCCAAATGACTTTGTTCGCGCGAAGTTGCCGAATTAAGCTTTGTCGCTTAATCGAGCCTTCGATCACCTGGGATCCTGCGATATTGCCAAGCTGCGAGGACTTAAATACAGCTTTAACGAGAGCTGATCCTGTGTCCGTTTCTTTCTCAAGCTTGTCGAGGAGAGAGCGCATCCTGTCTCTTACTTCATCGATCAAATGATAAATCACATCTTGTGTATAGACGGAGATTTTTTTCTGTTTGATCATATTGTCAGCATGGCTTTCGATTCTTGTATGGAATCCGACAATTGTCGCTTTAGACGCTGCCGCAAGTTCAATATCAGATTCGGAAATTTCGCCCACATCCGCGCTCACAATCTCAATGCGGACTTTATCGGATTTGATTTTATGCAACGAAATGCGGAGAGCTTCCAAAGAGCCTTGTACGTCGGCGCGCAAAATAAGGGGCAGAATTTTCTTTTCGCCACTTTCTTTCTTCGCGAGCATTTTTTCCATGCTGCCAAGTTTTGCTTGTGCCATTGAGTGGCGCTGCAACCCTTCGGCTCTTGCAGAGGCGAGATCTCTCGCTTCTTTCTCGTTTTTCACGACGACAAATTCGGAACCTGCAACCGCAAGCTCAGAAAGTCCTGTAATTTTTACAGGTGTTGATGGGCCTGCAAAATCGACAGATAGCCCATGATCATCGTGCATCGTTTTAATGCGTCCTGAGTAGGGACCAAAGACAATGGCATCATTTTTGCGCAAAGTCCCGTTTTGTACGAGAACAGTGGCCACAGCGCCAAGTCCTTTATGCATTTCCGATTCAAGGATGGTTCCTCGAGCTCTTGATTGGGGATTGGCTCTGAGCTCTAAAATCTCGGCTTGAAGGGCAATCATTTCGAGAAGTTCGGGAATCCCTTGTCCTGTAAGTGCAGAACACTCAACGACGATAATTGTTCCCCCCCAGCTTTCCGGCAGAAGGTCGCGGTCGGCAAGTTCTCTAAAGGCTTTTTGAGAATCAAAATTAGGTTTGTCGCACTTGTTGAGGGCGACTAAAATAGGCACCTTCGCTTCTCTTGCTTGTTTGATCGCTTCGTCTGTTTGTGTGCGCATTCCCTCGTCACCAGCCACTACAAGGATGACAATATCTGTGACATTCGCTCCGCGCTCTCTCATTTCAGAGAAGGCTTCGTGACCAGGCGTATCGAGAATTGTGACTTCGCCAGCTGTCGTCTTCACTTTGAAGGCTCCAATATGCTGGGTAATCGCGCCTGCTTCTCCAGCGACTCTATTCGATTTGCGGATCGCATCAATGAGGCTTGTTTTGCCGTGGTCAACGTGACCCATAAAGGTGACAACGGGAGGACGAAGAATGATTTGCTCTTGCGCTGTAGATTCAATCTCTTGGCGGATTGTTCTGTCGGTGATTTGAATGCGCTCTTTTTCCGCTGTATCGATCTTGATTTCACAGCCGAAATCGTGGCCTAGAAGTTGAACCACTGTTTCATCATCGAGGTAGTCGTTGAGCGTTAAAGTGATCCCTTGCATGAATAGTTTCGCAATGAGCTGTGAGGCTTTGAGCTTCATCTCTTGCGCCAAATCTTTAATCGAAATGGGGAGTCGAACCGAGAGGTTTTTAGGGCGGATGACTTCTTCTTGAATCTGTTTTTTTGGCTTGTACGCTCTTCTTTTGCGCCAGGCTTCGTTGTCTACATCGCGAAGGCCTTGTCGATCGCGCGAGTCGAATCGGAAATCTTCTTTCTTCTTTTGCGGCTTGAGCTCTTTTGCTTTGCGTGCATCCGCAGCGCTTTTAGCGCTATCATCCGGGATCAATGCAGCTTGCGGCGTTGGGGAAACAGCTTTAACCGCCTGATCTTTAGGCGCTTCTTGTTTTGCCGGCGTTGCCTTTTCAGTAGACGGAGGAATTGGAGCTGCGGCTTGAGTGATTGGGGTTTCTTTTGTAGATTCAACAGCAGGGGGAAGCGCTTCAACCGGGGGAAGAATTTCTTCTTCTACTTTAGTTTCGATTCGTTCAACAGGAGCGCCTTCTATAGGTTCCTGGATCAGTCTAGACTTTCGTTTTTTAGGAAGATCTGCTTCTTTTTCCTTATCGCGATCGCGAGCGGCTAAGGTTTTCTCTGCTTGTTTTAGAGCCGTCGTAATGCCCGCATCCTCTTTTAGACGACTTGCGCGAGGCTTCGGCTCTCCTCCATCAGTTGCTTCCTTTTTTTCCGGAAGCGCCAGCTCTTTTTCATCCGCATTTTTTGGTTTGAAAGCGCCAGCTAATTGGAGGTTTTTAATGTTTAGTTTAAGGTGTTTTGCCAAAGGTCAGCCTTTCTTTTTTCGCATTTGTTCTAAGAGTTTGTCAGCGAGGTCGTAGTAATTTACACCAGGGACTTTCGAAGGGATTTCCGAGGGGTCTGCTTGCATAAATTTACGAAATGTTTCATAGCCCGCGCCAATTAAGCTTTCGTTGATGAGGCCGCTGACCCCTTCAATTTTTAGCTTTTCATCTAAATCCGCGCTTGCAGATTCGGCAAGTTCAGTCATTTGAATGGTGAGGAGTTTTTGGTAGTCGCCAGCCTTTTGTACCTCAATTTCTTTTTCAATCATCTGTCCGATTAAACGGGCATTCATCCCGCGCTTTCCTATGACGAGAGGATATTCCTCGTCAGCCACAAGAAGCCAAATACGCGATTCGTGTTGCTTAATTTTCTTCGGCTCGATGGGAGAGAGAAGGTTTTTTAAGAGTTGGATCGTGTCATCTGAAAAAGGGACGACATCGATTTTTTCATTGTTGAGTTCTCGAATGATATTCTTGATTCGAGTTCCGCGAACGCCTACGCAAGTTCCTACAGGATCTACCTTAGGATCGTACGAACGGACCGCGATTTTTGTCCGGTAGCCGGCATCGCGAACAATTTTTTCAATTGCGATTGTTTTATCGTGCAATTCAGGAACTTCTTGTGTGAAAAGAGAAGAAACGAATTCGGGGTGGCTGCGTGTTAAAATGACTTCAGCTCCGCCGCCGTCAGAATCTCTTACTTCATAGAGGAGCGCTTGAACTTTGTCTCCCACATTATAGCGTTCGAGTTTTGGATAGTTTCTTTCCGGGAGGATCGCTTCGACTTTTCCTAGATCGACAACAACGGTTCGTCCTCGGATAAATCTCTTCACAGTGCCGGAGATGATTTCTCCTGCTCTATGTCTATATTCTTCATAGATAACGTCCCGTTCAGCTCCTTTGAGCTTTTGGGAGATGATCTGTCTAGCAGCTGCTGCTGCAACCCGCCCAAAATCTTGCGGGGGGATAGAGAGTTCGAGCCATTGGCCGACTTGGCACTCAGGCTCGAAACTTCTTGCTTCTTCAAGAGAAATCTCATCGGGAGATTGGGCGACTTTTTCAACAATTTTCTTTTGTGTGAAAACTTCGATTTCTCCCGTTTTGGGATTTATTTCAACACTGACCTTCTCGCCAAGTCCTTTGACGCTTTTGCGAGCGGCAGCGCGTAGTGAATCGGAGATCGCTTCGATGATTATTTCGCGCTTGATCCCTTTTTCTCGCTCAAGATATTCAAAAATGGCAATTAGGTCTTTGTTCATTAAATCTCACTTTCCTCTGAAGATGCTTTCTTTTTCCCTTTCTTGGCCTTAGAACCTACCACGATATCATCTCGGTTTTCTTGGTTCGTTTCGATCAAGTACTCTTTTACGGAGAGGGCAACTTTTTTGTGCTCAGGATCCAATTTAATCACTTTTGCAGTGACTTTATCGCCTTTTGTTACAACGTCTTCTACTTTTCCAAAAGGTTGATCTGAAAGCTCAGTCACGTGGATGAGGGCTTCAATGCCGTTATCCAGTTGAACAAAAGCTCCGAAAGCGGTTGTTTTTGTTACAGTTCCGTGAACAATCGATCCAATCGGGAGCGCTTTTTCAAGAGAATCCCAAGGATTCATGCTGAGTTGTTTTACGCCCAAAGTGATCTTTTTGCTCTCTTTGTCTACAGAGAGGATGATCGCTTCTACTTTGTCGCCTTTCTTCAAAATCTCAGATGGGTGGGACACTTTTTTGATCCAGCTTAAATCGGAGATGTGGATAAGACCGTCAACACCCGGCTCGAGCTCGACAAATGCGCCGTAGTTTGTGAGACTTCGGATTTCTGCCATTACGCTGCTGCCAACAGGATATTTCTTCTCAACATCTTCCCATGGATTTCTTTCTGTTTGCTTAATTCCGAGAGAGATTTTCCCTTCTTCTTTTTGCACAGAGAGAACAACCGCATCCACTTCATCTCCAACGCGAACCATTTCGCTCGGGTCGGTGATGTTTTTTGTCCAAGACATTTCAGAAACGTGGATGAGTCCTTCAATTCCGGGCTCAATTTCGATGAACGCGCCGTAAGAGACGAGATTGACGATTTTTCCATGAACTTTTGTTCCTTGTGGATATCGTTTTTCAATCTCTTCCCATGGATTTTCTTCTTTCTGTTTAAGACCGAGAGCGATGCGCCCTTTTTCGCTGTCTACATGGAGGACGACGACTTCGAGTTCTTGGCCTAAGCGGACAACTTCAGAGGGGTGCTTAATCCGTTTCCATGTCATGTCTGTGATATGGAGAAGACCGTCAATACCATCGAGATCTAGGAACACGCCGAAATCAGTGATGTTTTTTACGCAGCCTTTAAGAACAGCACCTTTCTGGATGTGCTCAAGGAGTTCTGCTTTGCGAGACACTCTCTCTTCTTCGAGAAGTTCTCTACGGGAAACCACGATATTCTTCCGGTCAATATTGATTTTGAGGATTTTGAATTCGTACGTTTTTCCGAGAAAATCATCGAGGTTTTTGATGCGCTTGTTGTCGATTTGCGAGCCGGGGAGGAATGCTTCCATCCCGATATCGACCATTAAGCCGCCCTTGACTTTCTTGATGACTTTTCCTTTAACAAGGGAGCCTTCTTTGCAATTTTTAACGATATGTTCCCACTGACGGAATTTGCGCGCTTTTTCGCGAGAGAGGACGATTTGGCCGTCTTCGCCTTCAGCTTGATCGAGGTAGACTTCAATGTCTCCGCCGAGAACGATTTCTTCAGGTTCGGTGAATTCAGCAACAGGAACGAGACCCTCTGATTTTAGACCTACGTCGATCACGATATAATCTTTTGTGACTTCGACAATTCGGCCATTGAGGATTTGCCCAACATTTAAGAGGGAAAGAACGTTTTCGTCACCTGATTTTCCTTTTCCGTATAATAGGTCGCGAAATTGACGGGCTTCGTGTTCTTGAAAGTCTACGTCGTCGAGAACATTGCTAGCGTTCCAGTCATGAAGATTTGATGGGTGGTTTTTAGGTGACATTGGTTTTGGGTTTCTCCTGTTTATAAATATGCAGACACCGGTTCTCCTGATGAGAAATAGCATCTGGCTTGGGTTTAAGGGAAAAGATTATCAAATCTCCTCTAATAATAGCAAGACTTGTCAAGAGAGACCAAAAGATAGCAGGATATTAGGATGGTCAGGATATTTTTTTATCCTGTCCATCCTAATATCCTGTTATTTATTTAAAATATTTTGATTTTTTTTGTCTATGAGAGTTTGTTTTCAAACCTCTATAATTAAGGTGTTTGTGTTATAGTGCGTAGTTCTTGAGTTTGTTAGCCTAGATTTAATTTTAAAAATGTTCTTTATTTTTTTTTGTCACGTTCGTAGATTGAAAATTTCTTGTAGCTACATAAAAACTTGTTACTTGGGTAGGAAAATAAGATAATGGCAGTAATAAAAAAAGTTAAAGAAGAACAGTTAGAGTTTGATTTTGAATTTGGGTGTCCTAATGTTGAGCCTGAGTACTACCGAGAAGGGGCCCAAGATCTGATTCGGAGAATTGTCCCTTCTCAGCTGCTTCAAGAAAAAGGGGTGCGGCTTCCGTCGGAGAGAGCTCGATTTGCAGATATGCTCCCCTTGATTTCCTGGTCTGATCTTTCCAAAGCGCCTTGTACTTTTTCCGTCTTGCTCCTTTGCAAATACCGATTTAATGCCTGCAATTTTTTTTATGACATGGTGAGTCGGTGGCTGATTCCGCATAAAAGGGTGAATGTAGAGTTGTTTTTTGCATCTGATGTGCGGGTGCCCCATCTTTCCGAGGATCTATTGAGTGTGGCTGAAATTGTTATCCATTTAAAGAGCGCGCAGGATGTGGAAGAGGTGCGTCGCAATTTGCAAGGGATTGAGACCGAAATTAGGCTAGGCGTTGTTTCTAACTACCATGCAAGACGCATTTTGGAGTTCAAGGGCCTTTCGAGCGATGGCAAAACGGCCATGATTCAAGAAAAGATTGGTTCTTTGATTCAAAGTCATTCGAAAGATTTTGATCGTGGGATTTTTACCCAGATGCAGCAATTTTTGGTTACTTGCACGGAAGAATTTAAAAGCGAAAGGGACTATCACCATATCAGTCGCATTATTTCGAATCTCTATTCCTTGAGAAAGTTATTAAAGCAAAATATTGATGTATTTCCGACAAAGCGCCATATCCATTTAAAATTTTTAAAAACACAACTCACGCGAGAAAAGCAACTGTCTTCATTGGGGAATCGCTTTGATGAGGGGGTGCCTATGAGACATAGAGAGGATAAATATGGAAATGAGGAAGGGCAGAGGGTGAAACATGTCTTGGGCGTTCTTGTGGGGCTTAATTTTTTGCGGGATCATGAGGTTTTTGAAACATCGCATCTTGTGAATGCTATCCAAAAGCATTATCCGATGATCCTTCCTGTAGAAGGTTCATTCTTTATCGATCGAGCGCCCGACGGTTCTCTTCAGACGCTCTATTTGGAAATTGAAAAGCCTGAAGGTTCTGACTTTCATTTAGATGAAATCCAAAATTTAAGAAATTCTTTGTCGGAGCAGATTAAGGGACATATCGAGCAATTAGCCCATCCGATTTTCATGCCGCGCAATGAAGAAGAGGTACTGCGCAATATCATGGCTCTTTCAAGGCAGCTGAGATTTGTGAGCGACATGCCTCAGGTGATTATCTCTTTTGACGAGCAAAAAGGGGAGGATCTTTCCTTTACTGTGATCTTGCTGCGGGTTCAGTCAATGAATTCACCCACGGTGCAAGAAGTGTTTATGAAATCCACATCTCCGTTAAAATATATTCCCGATCGGGTGCGTAGAGTGGGTCATTTACGGAAGAAATACGTGAAGGAAGCAACTGTTTTTCGGACGTTAGTGGGAAGCTTTCCATTCTTGCGCAGAGATTGTTCTGT
>CAZQNB010000003.1:9879-11859 GCA_964594545.1 uncultured bacterium
CAGGCGGCAAAAACAGGGGGCTGTATGCAGAAGAAAAGTGGCGATTTTCTCTACAAACAAGATGTAAAGAGAGCAATTGCCATCATTCCTGTAGATACGATGAAGCGTAAAATGCTTTCAGACAGGATTTCCTCTTTAGCGCTTCCCGTGCATCAGTTTGTTTCTTTTTCTCTTGAGACAGATGGGACTTTATATGCAGGATATCTGCTTCTTTCAGAAGATAAAGAACTCCAGGCGCGCTTTTTAAGCGCGCTCGAGTTTGTTTAATCAGGAAGTAGAGGCAAGGGGATTTCTTGCCTTAAGAAATTTCCAAACATTTGGGCTGTTAATCGCGCAGCTTTTGTTGAATCAGCGAGCAAGTGGAACGCTTTGCTTGTTAATCTGATCGCGCTAATTGTTTTGTTTGTGACTAAACAAAGAGGTTGTATCAGGGGGGTTTCAATCAAAGCTTCGAGAGCTTCTTTCGTTTTTTGCTCTTGTCCTATGAAAAACTCTTTAATTTTTTGTTGTAGTGCCGGGAGCATTTCTTTAATTTTCAGGTCTGAGAGGGAAGTGTCAGTAGGGTCTATTAGAAGTGAAGGAGTAGGGGGTGTGGGCATCTTTAAGGGTGGTGTTGGGAGTGTTTGTGTGGCTGCAGTTGCAGTCTTTACGGTTGGTTTCGCCGGGGGTGCAACATTTAATGCGTCTATTGGTGTCGGATTTGGGATGGGTGTAGACTCAGATTTGGGAGATGCTGTCAGAGATTTATAAGTTAAATAAAATGTGGCAGAAGTGAGAACTCCTCCTAAAACCGCCAAGTAGTATGTTCTGTTGTTGTATATATGGTTTTTTACTCGGATTCCGAGATTTTTTATCACTGTTTCAGTTTTGTGGATTGCGTTTTCTGTTTTATTAAAACCTACGATGAGAGGCGCTAATGTAGTCGCAAGAGAGATTGACGCGATCGCTGCTTGTGTTTTTGTCAGACCGTGCGAAAACAGTCTTACCGCAAATACGCTCGCAACTGCTGCACATACCTGAAGTTTCGCATATGTTGAGGGTAAAACAGCTTCTCTTGGAGGTACAAGAATTGTTGCAGAATTTGGGAAAAGAGGTCGGAGTCTAGTTAACAATGCAATTCGATCCTCTTCTGAGAGTCTCTGGACAAATTTTTCTATTATTTTTAGTTTTTGATTTAGAGAAAAGTTCGCGGAGAGATTGTTGTGAATATCTACAGATATTTCAGGGGGGATTGTTGGGTCCTCCGGATTCATTATTTGTCCGAGGATTGTTGTGTAGATGAGGGTTTGCGCTTCCGGGCGTAATTGAGCAATCTGGCTAAGGATAAGATCTCTAGTATCTCGATGGTTGGATACAAAAGCAATTGAGGAGACGACTCTTGTGGATAGATTTCGGATCTCTTGTTCTGGATCAGGTTGTCTTGAAAGTATAGCATTAGCAAAGATCTGTATGAGGATTGACGCTTCTTCTATAACGCGCTGTGTGGGTAGGTCAGAGAGATTTTCTCTTAGGGCAGAGAGATTTTCTCTTGAAATGGTTATCGTTGTCATTTTTTTCTCCTAATTATTAAAATTATTTGATTCTACCTTGGTGCTATTTTACGTATTATTCCTGCAGTTATTGCTCCTGATAATAATGCAGCTCTCATGCAGGGAGAGTCCCACAAACAAAATTTTAAGGCCTTTGTGATTTCCGGTGTCATTGACAGGGCAGCCATCGCAGCTCCGCATTTTCCCGGGTGATTTACAATGCTAGATACAGCAAGTTCTAAGGCGATGTCTTGTAGAGAGTTTTTGTTTGCTGTATTCATGGTGTGCGCTCGGAATGCTGCAGAAGTTAGGGTCAGGGTTGCTGCTGTTGTGAGCAAGATCGTGGATAAAACCTTTCTGTGCGTCCAGAAAGGGCGATGAAGGTTTGGGGCAGGTGAATCTGGATGAGGGTTTGGGGCAGGTGAATCTGGATGAGGGTTTGGGGCAGGTG
>CAZQNB010000003.1:11959-17216 GCA_964594545.1 uncultured bacterium
GAATCTGGATGAGGGTTTGGGGCAGGTGAATCTGGATGAGGGTTTGGGGCAGGTGAATCTGGATGAGGGTTTGGGGCAGGTGGATCTGGAAGAGTTGCGTTTAAATCAACAATTGTTTGCCGACATTCAGGGCATGTGTTGTTGTCCCTTCTCCACTCTTCGATGCAGATGCGATGATAGACATGGTTGATTTGTGAGATTGCTCTATCTTCATTCGCATGGACGACTCGTACCGCAGGATTGCCTGGGGGAAAAACTGTCTCTAGGCATATAGGGCACGTAAGAGAATTTGTGTTGGCGGTGGTTGTCATAGCGTTCTCTTATTTAATTCCGATGTTTAGTAAGAGTTTATTTGCTATCTTCGGGCCATAGGTCATCCCAAGTACTGTGACTATAGATGATGCAATGACTGCCCCCAATGTCGGATAGTCGTAGAAACAGAATTTTACAGTTTTTCCGATGCTTTTTAAGATTTGAGGAACAAAAGGCATCGATGCAATGCATATTGCAGTTGGGGTGGGATTTTCAAGTGCGGTTGAGACGATTAGATGTATTGTGTTGGTAAGGCGGGTTGCATTTTCCGGGAGGGGGGATTTTGTGTGCTTCTGAGCGAATATCGTTAAACAGAGAGTTGCCGCAGAGAGTGAACAGCCTAGAACTAAAGCTCTTTTGGTGTCCCAAAAAGGTTGGTTTACATTAACCTGAATAGGGTTTCCTTGTACTGTCATATATAACCTCTTATTATTTATTAATTCTTATATTATACACTATTTAGTAAGTTACATCAATAATACAAATTTATTTAATGTGTTTTTATTAGGATTTAAATATATATTATTGCTGTTCAATAAAACTCTTGGTCAAACGATCCTCTTGTGCGGAACATCCTTTCTGGGGTATACATTTCGAGGATTATGAAAAATAAGACAATTCAAATTTTACCTTCTATTTTGTCGGGGGACTTTGGACGGCTTGCCGATGAGGCAAAGCGGCTTGAGGATGCGGGCGCTGATGGGATTCATATAGATATCATGGATGGCCATTTCGTCCCAAACCTCACCCTCGGACCAAAAGCTGTGGGGGCCATCAATCGCGCGACAAATCTTTTTTTGGACGTCCATTTGATGATTTATAACCCCTTTGATTACATTGAACAGTTCATTCAAGAGGGGGCGGATCGGATCACCTTCCATTTTGAAGCAACGGAAGATGTGGCGGAAACGTTGGAATTCATTCGAAAGTGCGGGAAAAAGGCGGGGCTTGCTTTCCGCCCGGAAACTTCTTTTGAAATGATCCCTAAGTACCTGACTATGTGTGATATGGTTCTTTTAATGACGGTTAACCCTGGGTTTGGGGGGCAGAAGTTTATGCCGGAAGTCATTGAAAAAATTCAGTTAACGAGGGAGATGTGTGAGCAGAGGGGGATCCGTCAGGGAGGCGTTAAGGACGCGTCTTTGCCGCCGTTTGATATTCAAGTGGACGGGGGGATTACCGATAAAACAGCAAAGCTTTGCGTTGACGCGGGGGCCAATATCCTTGTGAGCGGAAGCTATGTCTTCTTGGACCGAAACCTTTCTAAACCTATTCAAGCATTAAGAAGCTGCATATGATTCGGGCTGCATCGAAAAAAGTCGTGGTGATAGGCGGGGGAACGGGCAATTTCGTTGTGTTGCGCGGCCTTAAAAAATATTCGCTTGATTTGACTGCGATCGTTTCCATGGCAGATGATGGGGGGAGTACCGGGATTTTGCGCGATGAGCTTGGCGTGTTGCCGCCCGGCGATGTGCGTCAATGTTTGGTTGCTCTTTCTAATTCCAGTAGGCTCATGCGCTCTTTAATGAATTACCGTTTCGAAAATGGGGGGCTTGGTGGCCATTCATTTGGGAACTTGCTCTTATCGGCTCTTGAAAAAGTGACGGGTAGTTTTGAAAAGGCTGTTGAAGAGGCGGGTAAGATTTTGTACATCAACGGGAAAGTCATTCCGGTGACGATGAATCAGGTCCGCTTAAAAATGGTTTTAAACAACCGGAAGATTTTAGAAGGGGAGAAGGAGATTTATCTTTCCCAGGAGATCGAAGGGGGATATAAAACCATCTATCTTGAGCCGTATCCGAAGGTAAATCCGAAAGTCATTGAAGAGATCAATAGCGCAGATCTTCTTGTGATTGGTCCCGGAGGTCTTCATACGTCGCTGATTCCGAATTTACTTGTCGAGGGTGTGAGCGATGCGATTTGTCAAAGCGACGCAAAAAAAGTATTTGTTTTGAATTTGATGAATCGAAAAGGGCAAACGGCAGGGTACAAGACAAGTCACTATCTCAATGAGCTTGTCCGTTTTTTAGGGAAAGATGTTTTTGATCATATTTTGATCAATGTGGAAAAGCCGCCTAAAGCATTGATCGACGTTTACGAAGGGGAGGGAGATCTTGTGGAAAATGATCTCGATGATCCTCGGATCTTGCAAGCGAATATGCTGGGATCGGTTGCGAAAACAGCCAAAAAAGATCTTTTGAAAAGAAATTTAATTCGCCATGATTCAGTGAAATTGGCGCAGGAGTTGATGAAGATTGTTGATCATCTTTGATTTGGACGACACACTCATCGATACCTCCGGTTTTGTGACCCCTTTCAAAATGAAAGAGTGTCTTGAAGCTTTAGTTTCTGCCGGAGTTGCGGTATCTGATTTTTCAGCGTCATACAGAGAGCTTTTGGAGAAAAATCGAAAATCTCCTAAATCGACAGAGGCTCTGATTTCATTTGCAAAATCATTGGGTGCAAGCGAAGAGCAGATCCGGATCTCGTTGCAAAAGCTTTTCACCCCCTTGCCCGATTCGTTCCAGATTCCGATGACTCCCCATGCAAAAGAAATTTTAGAATATTACCGGAGTCTCTGCTCCTTGGCTATCGTCACCGGAGGGCATCCTCCCTTCCAATGGGATAAGCTGAAAAAAGCTGGTATTGATAGTTCCTTTTTTAGTATGATTGCAGTACCCGAAGATTCAAAAAAAAAGCCGTATTATGAGGCTTTACAAAAAAAATTTGATCTTCCCTCTCACGAGATTTGGGTGTGTGGCGATCGGATCGAGATGGATTTAAAGCCCGCCTTTGAACTTGGGTTTAGGACCGTACATATGCGTTGGGGGCGAGGGGCTGTATTAGAATCAGAGGAATGGATCAACCATTCCGTTAACGACTTAAGTGAATTAAAGGACATTATAAAATGACGACTGCGAATCAAATTACTCCGGGAATGACACTCAGCCTAGATGGGAAGATCTATCGCGTCGAATCGAGCGTAAAAGTAACTGTGGCTCGAGGAACCCCATTCATCAAGACGAAGCTTCGCAATTTAGTCGACGACTCGATGATTGAAAAGAATTTTAAGCCGGATCAAATGATTCAAGAGGTCTCTTTAATTGAACGCTCTCTTGAGTTCCTCTATCCCGAAGGGAAAGAGTACCTCTTTTTAGACGTGGGCAATTTAGAGCAGGTGTTTGTTCCGTCTCCCGTTCTCGCAGATAAGGTTCACTATCTGAAAGAAGGGATTCAAGTGAAGGCGATGTTTTATGGGGACGCTATTTTTGGCGTCGAATTGCCCCAATTTCTTGAGATTATGGTGGTGAAAACGGAAGGCGCATCTCCGGGCGCAACTGCAAAAAAAGCAGTTTTGGAAACAGGCGCCAAATTAAATGTGCCCCTCTTTATTGAGAGCGGGGACGTGATTAAAGTGGATACACAAGTAAATGAGTACATCCAGAGGGTATAATGGATATTGAGCAAATTAAGGAGTTAATGAACCATTTAGAGGCGTCAAAATTGCGCAAAATGGTTTATAAAAAAGGCGATTTTGAGCTCCATCTGGAAAAGGAAGGGGCAGCTCTTCCCATTTCTCGTCGAGCCGTATCTATGGAAGTGCCCCAGGAAGAAGTTGTCGTCCAGTCTGTCAAGCCAAAGAACGAAGAACTTCCCGGATCGTTTGTCACATCTCCGATGGTAGGAACGTATTATGCCTCTCCTTCGCCCGATCAGCCCCATTTTGTCAAGGTGGGCGATAGAGTCACGGAAAGTACCGTTGTTTGTATTGTCGAAGCGATGAAGGTCATGAATGAAGTCAAAGCGGGTAAAAGCGGCACTGTCGCTGAAATTCTTATGCATAACGGCCAACCTGTAGAGTTTGGAACACGTCTTTTCCGGATAACATAATCATGAAAAAAGTATTGATCGCCAATCGAGGAGAAATTGCAGTTCGGGTCATCCGAGCTTGCCATGACTTAGGTCTTCAAGCTGTCGCTGTCTATTCTCAAGCGGATGCTGAAGCTATGCATGTTTATTCTGCAGATGAGGCGATTTGTATTGGAGAGGCTCCTTCCGCAAAATCGTATTTAAAAATCCCCAATCTCATCGCGGCTTGTGAAGTGACCGGCGCTGATGCGGTTCACCCGGGATATGGTTTTTTAAGTGAAAATGCGAATTTTGCCTCGATTTGTGAAAGCTGCGGCTTAAATTTTATCGGCCCTTCTTCAAAAGCAATCGCCCTTTTAGGTGATAAGTCCGTGGCTAAAGCTACAGCTAGACGAGTAAAATGTCCCGTAATTCCCGGGTCTGAGGGGATTGTTCGCGATGTGGATGCAGGGCTTAAAGAAGCAAAGAAATTTGGCTTTCCCATTTTCATTAAAGCAGTGGCTGGCGGTGGCGGTAAAGGGATTCGCATTGCTTATAGTGAGAGCGATTTTGTTCAGAAATTCATCGGCGCTCGAACGGAAGCGGAAGCAAGTTTTAACAATCCTGACGTTTATTTAGAAAAAATGATTGTGAATCCTCGCCATATCGAAATGCAGATCGTGGGCGATAAGCATGGAAATTATCTGTATCTCGGCGAAAGAGACTGTACTGCGCAAAGACGCCGCCAAAAGTTGATTGAAGAGGCGCCAAGTCCGATGCTTAGCGATTCTATGCGCAAGAAGATTGGGGAGAGCGCTGTTGCGATTGCAAAAGAGGCTGGATACCATTCTGTGGGGACTGTCGAATTTCTTCTAGATCAAGATGGGAACTACTATTTCATGGAAGTCAACACCCGGATTCAGGTAGAGCATACTGTGACGGAAGAGTTAACGGGGATTGATCTTGTTAAATTGCAGATTATGGTGGCTCGCGGAGAAAAACTCCCATTTAAACAAAAAGATATTGAGCTAAAAGGTCATGTCATCGAATTTCGGATCAATGCAGAAGATCCGGCAAACAACTTCGCCCCATCTCC
>CAZQNB010000003.1:17316-83346 GCA_964594545.1 uncultured bacterium
GGTTTCTAACGCATAACTACACGATTAATACAATCGATCAGTGGATCGCAGAAGGGTGTTCTTTTTCCCATTAAAAGTTTTGGTTGGTGTCTACAAGGAAGTTACTGTTGTTGGCAATTGACATATAAGGAGTTTTCGCAACTCTTCGATGGCCAAAAGCATAGGTAATTCCGAGAGAGAGATCGGATGCATAATTTTTTGCAGGGACGTTTCCTGCTCTCCCTCTAGGCCCCATATACGCTGCATGACCATCAATGCTTAGCGAATGCGTTACCGGGATAGAAAATTGAGCGCCGAAAAGATAGGTTCCGGGTCTACCGGAAGAATACATAAGCCCTCTTCTGTACGGTGTGCCAAGCCATAACATCGCATATCCATGCATTTTGAAGTAATGGCACCAGAATAGACTCACTTGGCTAATGCCCCGAAATTGAACAGGAATTTCTAATGATTCTTCATGTGCCGTGTGAATTCCATATGTCGCGAGAGCTCCGAATTCATTGCCTCCGCGAAACAAATAACCTACTTGACCTCGTAATTGATCAAAAAAGGGATTGAGGGCAAAGAGTCCAAAGTTTTTGTTCAGCATCCAATCATAAGCAAGTCCACAGTTGATCCCTTTGGATGTCAGCTCTTGCCTTGAAATAGCAACAGTAATCATGCCCTGTTGCTCAAGGGTTTTTGAATTTTTGTAGGGAGTAGAAGATCTTCCTGCCCAATCATAGAGTCCGTAACTTCCTGCAATCTGAGCAAATAAAGAACAAGGGAGTTTGACGTTGATATTTGTCGCCGCAAATGCACCCCAATTGCTTGTCCAGCTTCCTTCAGGGAGGCTCCGAAAATCATCTAAACCTAAAGAGATGTCTACTTCAATGGGACACCATGACTCGTAATATGTACCGAAACAACTTGAAGGAGAAGATTCTCTCGTTTCTTTCGCGTACAAAAGATTTCCTAGGAGTAGTCCGCCAATAACAAGGGTAAAAATCTGTTTGCCCATCTCGTCCTCTCGATTCAAAAAATAGATTCTAGATTAAAAAATATTTTTTTACTACTCTTGTGATCCTTTATGTTTGGTCAATACCTGGTGATATCTTGCATGTTCTCGGCCGCCGTTGTTGCAAACAGCTCCGCGATTGATATCGCTCAGGAGTCTCTCTGTCTTCGAAATATTCAGCAGGTAACATTTCCGTTCTTTGGGTTTGAAAGAGCCGGCGAAGCCTATTTTTCCCCCGATGGAAATTCGATTATTTTTCAAGCCGTTCCGATGGGGCGTAAATATTATCAAATGTACACAATGAATTTGCGCGAAGGCATTCCTACCCGGGTGAGCCCCGGATATGGGGGTTGCACATGCGGTTTTTATAAACCGGATGGGACGAAAATTCTTTTCGCATCAAGTCATGAATCTCCGTTCGCGCTCGATGATACTTCTGCAAATATTTCAAATAGTTACTCTTGGGAACTTGTTCCTTATATGAATATTTATGAAGCAGATCTAGGCGGTGGGGCTTTACGCAATATTACCTTTGGATCCCCGTATCATGCAGAATGCGCTTATTCTCCGGATGGCAAGCAGATTGTTTATGCGAGCAATGAAAGTGGAAGCATGAATATCTACGTAGCTGATGTAGATGGATTCAATGTGAAACAGATCACATCTACACAAAATTGTTACAATGGAGGCCCCTTTTTTTCTCCTGACGGGCAGTGGATTGTCTTTCGGGCTGATCGTAAAGAGCGAGATATGTTGCAGATTTTTATCATTCGTTCCGATGGCACGCAGGAAAGACAGCTAACAGATAACGATTGCGTAAATTGGGCCCCTTATTGGCATCCGAATGGGCGAATCATTGCCTATACTACATCGAAACATGGACACCATTGTTACCAAATATATTTATTAGATATAGAAACAGGTCAAGAATACCGTTTAACATATAGTGACACGTTTGAAGGTTTGCCCAGTTTTTCTCCTCAGGGCGATAAGATCGCCTGGACCTCCAAAAGAGGAGATGGCTCTTCTCAGGTTTTTATTGCAGATTTTTTTCTCCCACCTATAAAGGAATAAAGATGAATGTTAGATGTTGTTTGATTCTTCTCGTGATTATGCAGATTTGTTATGGCCAATGTCCGCCATGTACCAATCAAACGGATTTCATTACGCAACCTCTTCAGGAAGATGCTCTTCCTTATCGAGTTCAACTCGAACAGGCGAATTTTTCCCTCCCGGCAGCGCTCCATTCGTTTGCGTTTGCTGTCTATAAAGGAAATTGGTTGTTTATATCAGGGAGAACCAATGGATTGCATAACGTAAACAATACCGATCCTGCCATAAATTCGTTTCCCGTATCTCAACAAAACACAATTGTATATGTATTTAATCCTCAAACATTAGAATCTTATTCTAGGTCAATTTATGATCCGTCGGGAGAATTGACACAGTCTCAGATTGATTTATTGTCCGTTACGAATGCTTTGTTTTATCAGACAGCGGATAAGAAAACGTTATATCTCGTTGGAGGGTATGGGTTTGATACAGCAACACAGACAATGGGAACGAAACCTGCAGTAACAGCAATTGATATCCCGGGTCTTATTCAATGGGTCAAAAATCCGGCGCAAGGGAAAAGTGCAGCCTCTTGTCTTCGCACAGCTTTTCATCCTCTTTTACAATTAACAGGTGGAGTGATGTGGCAATCGGATCTACATCAACCATTTCTTCTTGCCTTCGGTCAAAATTTTGATGGGAACTACGTTGAGACTTCAAATGGTTCTTATTCTCAGCAAATTCGCCCGGTTCAAATTTTTGATAACGGGAAAAAAATATCGGTGCATGCCTATCTTCCGCCGGAACCGATAGCTACATATCGAAGAAGAGATTTAAACGTGGTTCCGATTGTAAAAAAGCAAGGCAAGGCGCTGACGATGTCTTATAGCGCATTGTCCGGAGTTTTTACGCCTGCGTTTAATAATGACAATCCCGGCGCTTGGACTGTTCCGATTGCAATAGACCCAAATGGGAAATCGCGGATGCTCGATCCGAATGATCCAAATACGCTAGCCCAGGGGATGAATAACTACTCATGCGCAAATATGGGTTTGTATTCACAAAAATCTAACACCATGTATACCCTTTTGTTTGGAGGCATTAGCGGCGCAATCATTAGCGATGGATCTAATTGTAACACAGATCCGGATCCTCAAAATAATTGCTGCACTGCGTGGGTACCTGCATCCGGAGATGTATTTACCGTGTGTTGTAATTTACCCTTTTCTAACGATATTACAACTGTTGAAATCGACTCGCAAGGCGTGTATCGACAATATATAATGAGTGAAAAATACCCGATTATCCCTGTTACCCCCATTCCTTGTCCTGGGTATACTCCTCCGGGCAACACCCAGTTTTGGTTTGGATCCAACTCAGCCTTTATCCCGCAAGATAACCTTCCGACCTATCCTAATGGGGTGATTGCATGGGATAAACTTAGTCAAAATCCGACCTTTGTTGGGTATATTGTTGGAGGGATTGCGAGCACAATCACAGATACGAATTGCACAACAGATTCTCAAGCATCAAACTATGTGTTTAAGGTGACAATCATTCCTGCAAATTGATATAGTGCACTTCGTTATTTGAGGAGAGTGCGCATTGAAGGGGATTATTTTAGCAGGAGGGAGCGGAACGAGACTTTCTCCCGTTACGATCGCTGTGTGTAAGCAGCTTCTGCCGATTTACGACAAACCGATGATTTATTATCCCTTGTCGATCTTGCTTATGGCAGGCATTCGAGAGGTTTTAATTATTTCAACACCGATCGACATCCCTCGCTTTCAAACGCTATTTGGCGATGGATCCCAAATAGGAATTTCCATTGCGTATGCGGTGCAAGATCATCCCAAAGGTCTTGCTGAGGCCTTTATTATCGGGGAAAAGTTTTTGAATCATGAGCCTGTTGCCTTGATCCTTGGCGATAATATTTTTTATGGCCACGACCTGCCTGCGATCTTAAAGCAGGGGGTAGATATCAAGAGAGGCGGCCTTATTTTTGGATATCGGGTGAAAGACCCTCACCGGTATGGCGTTGTTGCTTTTGATCGGGACATGCGCGCGATTTCTATTGAAGAAAAACCTAAAAATCCGAAGTCATCCTATGTTGTTCCGGGTCTTTATTTTTATGGCCCTGAGGTAATTGATATTGCGAAATCATTACAACCGTCGGAAAGAGGTGAGCTTGAGATCACCGATATCAATCAGATCTTTTTGCAAAAAGGAGAATTGCTCGTTCGTCTTTTAGAGCATGGGCATGCTTGGCTTGATACGGGAACGTTTGATTCTTTTCAAAAAGCGTCATCGTTTGTCCAAACAATCCAAGAAAGACAAGGGATTAAAGTCGCTTGTATTGAAGAAATTGCCTACAGAAAAGGGTATATCAATCATGGTCAATTAATGTCTTTGGCCGATCGCTATTCGAAAAATGAATATGGCCAGTATTTGCGCGATTTGCTTCCTCTATAAATTCCGCTTTCTTACCGAAAAAGCTGTGTTAAAATATTTTTTTAACATATAGTCCTCATTCCAAAAAGTAAAAAATGGGGTGTCCTATGGAAAAAAGGGTTTTATCGTATTTTAGATACATCGCTCTCTTGGCGATGACGTTTGTTGTTCCTTCCGCAATTGCATCGGATATAGGGAACCATGACTCTCATCATTGTTCCACCGCTGTCAAGCTTTCAGGGCATGTCCCGGACGCAGTAAAAAATAATTGTCAATGTCTCGAATGTCTTGATGCCGATGAGTGTATTCCGATTACCTTTGTTTTACCTTTGCGAAATCAAGAAGATTTGGAGACGCTGATTCAACAAATTTACGATGTAAATAACAAAGATTCATATGGAAAATATTTAAGTGTAGAGGAATTTAATAAGAGATTCGCTCCGACGCAAGATGATTATGATAAAGTAATAGCTCATGCTCAAGAAATGGGTTTGGAAGTTGTTGGGATGCATGAAAATCGTATGTTGTTGAACACAAAGGGAGTCGTGGCGTCGATTCAGTCGGGATTTAATGTTCATTTACATACTTATCAACAACCGAATGGTAGCCAATTTTATGCTTCAGACGATGATCCTGAAGTTCCTTCTCATATAGCAAATGCAATTGGGGGGATTATTGGATTAGATAATTTTTCGAGAGGGAGAAGATATAGCTCTGTCAGTATGGAAAAAAATCAGGTAGAAGACGAAAATCCTGTCGTTTCGAGTAATCTCCGATTTCCAAGTGGTCCGGGAGGAGGTGTTTCTCCAATGGATCTTCGAAGAGCCTATAACCTCTCGAGTGTCAATCGGAGAGGTGCTGGCCAAAAGATCGGGATATTTGCCATGGGTGGATGTCAAGTAAGTGATATTCAGGTGTATGCAGCTCAGTTTGGAATGCCAATCCCGAATTTGGTAGAGATTCTTGTGGATGGGGGGTCTGGGGATTCAAAAAATTTGGAAACCACATTAGATGTTCAAATGGCTTTAGCTTTAGCTCCAGAAAGCCAGGTTTATATTTATCACGGACGAAATAATGTTCAAGGTATACTCAATACATACAATCGAATTGCTTCTGATAATATAGTCAAACAAGTAAGTACCTCATGGGGATGGGTTGAGAGAGCTCCGGGATTGATCGTTTTGAATGCAGAGAATGCGATTTTTCAACAGATGGCAGCTCAGGGCCAGACGATGTATGCAGCCTCTGGAGATAAAGGTGCTTATGATCTTTATCCAAATATGGAACTGTCTATTCAAGACCCTGGATCTCAGCCCTATGTAGTTGGTGTAGGAGGAACAACTCTTGCTTTCAATAATTCTACGGGAAATTATGGCTCTGAAATTGTTTGGAATTACGGTCCAGGATGGAGCAGCGGAGGAGGTGTCAGTAATATATGGCCTATCCCCTCTTGGCAGAAAGATATCCTAACGACATATTCAAAGACTCACCGGAACACTCCCGATGTGTCTTTAAATGCTGATGATTACTGTATTTATTATTTAGGTCAGTGGATTCTTGCTTATGGAACAAGTGCTGCAGCTCCTCTTTGGGCATCGTTTACAGCTCTTGTCAACGAACAGCGTCAAGCTGTTGGATTACCCTCTTTAGGGTTTGCCAATCCAATATTTTATAAGGTGGGTAAATTATCCACTCAGGGAGCCTCTCCTTTTTATGACATTACTTCGGGGGATAATTTATTTTACTCCGCGTCTAAAGGATATGATAACGCGACAGGATGGGGGAGCTTTAATGGAGCGAATTTATTAGCCGTTTTATCGTCTATTCCTAATGTAGCGATTTCTATCAATTCAACAAACTCTGTTGTAGCAGGGAATGTCAATGTTACAATCAATGCGACAGACTCTCTTATAGGTATTGAGCGTGTAGATTTTTATATTGATTCACAACTGATCAAAACCTCTACGACAACCCCTTATGGTGTTGATGTAAATACATCCACTCTAGAGGAAGGATCTCATGTATTTAAAGCCGTAGGATATAATGTTATTGGGAGCTTTTCTTCGGCGACAAAGAGTGTGACTGTACATAACGGCGCTCCTTCTGTTGATTTTGTGACACCTGTAAATAATAGTCACGTTGCGGGGACGATCAATATCCAAGCAAACGCAGTGGATTCTGTAGCAGGAATCGATAGAGTAGAGTTTTATGTAGATTCTACATTGATTGGACAAGCAGCAGCAGCACCTTATGAAGTCTCTTTTAACACTGGGGTTTTTTCAGATGGGCCTCATACTTTAAAAGGAGTAGCTTATAATTCATTGGGTACTTCTGCATCTACGATTCAGAGCGTGTCTATATATAACACAGCTCCTTCTGTTAATTTTGTTACTCCTGTAAATAATATTCATGTTGCGGGGACGGTCAATATCCAAGCAAACGCAGTTGATTCTGTCGTGGGGATGGCTCGGGTAGAATTTTATGTAGACTCTACATTGATTGGAACGGCAACAGATGCGCCTTATGCGGTCTCTTTGAATACAAAAGAGTTTTCAGACGGTTCTCATACGTTGAAAGCAGTCGCCTATAATAGATTGGGGACTTCTGCATCTACGATTCAGAGCGTGTCTATATATAACACAGCTCCGAGTGTTAGTTTTGCGGTTCCCGAGAATAACGCTAAGATTGCAGGGGTATTTAATATCACTGCCAATGGGGTTGATTCTGTCGTGGGGATGGCTCAGGTAGAATTTTATGTAGACTCTACATTGATTGGAACAGCAACAGATGCGCCTTATGCGGTCTCTTTGAATACAAAAGAGTTTTCAGACGGTTCTCATACGTTGAAAGCAGTCGCGTATAATAGATTGGGTACTTCTGCATCTACGATTCAGAACGTGTCTATATATAACACCGCTCCGAGTGTTAGTTTTACGGTTCCCGAGAATAACGCTAAGATTGCAGGGGTATTTAATGTCACTGCCAATGGGGTTGATTCTGTCGTGGGGATGGCTCGGGTAGAATTTTATGTAGACTCTACATTGATTGGAACGGCAACAGATGCGCCTTATGCGGTCTCTTTGAATACAAAAGAGTTTTCAGACGGTTCTCATACGTTGAAAGCAGTCGCGTATAATAGATTGGGTACTTCTGCATCTGCGATTCAGAACGTGTCTATATATAACACCGCTCCTGTCGTTACCTTTACTTCTCCTGCAAAGGATAGTAAGGTCGCAGGTCAGGTTTCCCTGGGGGCAAAAGTAGCTAGCTCTCCGGTAGGGATTACACGGGTAGAGTTTTATGTAGATTCTAAATTAGTGGGCACTTCTACAGTCTCTCCTTATGTAGTCAAATTAGATACGCGAAAGGTTGCAGATGGTTTACGTGTACTGAAAGCTGTCGCCTATAATTCTTTAGGAGTTTCCGGCGCAACTTCTCAGAATGTAACAATATACAATAAACCGCCGACATTGAGTCTTGCGCTTTCACCAAATACAAGAGAAGTAACCGGGATTCTCAAGATTTCTGCAAAAGCAACAGATGTTATGGGGATTGCGCGGGTCGATTTCTTTGCCGGGTCTTTATTAATAGGGACTGATACAAGCGCCCCTTACGGAGCCCAGATAGATACAACAACCTTGCCGAATGGTTCCTGTTCAATTAAGGCTGTTGCATATAATAAATTAGGGACAATGGCATCTGCGATAGTGAATGTGATTATTGCAAATCCTTTGCCTTCGGTTATTTTTACTGCCCCAAAGAATGGGTCGAGTGTGACCGGGGTGATTAATCTGGCTGCAAATATCGTCGATCCTGCGGCAATTCAGCGGGTAGAATATTATGTAGACTCTGTACTCTACGAATCTACATCAGCGGCTCCTTTTCAAGTTAAATTAGACACATCAAAATTGTCGAAAGGAAAACACAATTTGACAGTGATTGTGTATAATTATAAAGGAACTTCTAGCAAAGAGGCGATAATAATAACTGTGATTTAAGAGAGATTATACCGTTCGTAATTGAAAAATCGGCGTTTGGACGGGTTCAAAGCGCCGAAAATCCATTAAAAAAAAGGGCATTGTATTAGGTCAATACTATGCCCTTTTTTTTTAATTGATTTATCGGCAGCTTTCACGCGGCTTAAATATGAATTTATTTGCTGCGTTTGGTATAACTCGAGTTTAGAAATTTTCTATCGATTTTGTAAGCTTGTAGTGCTTTTCAATTCCTTCAGCAATTTCATCAGGATCATCAGATAAGTGGAAGAGCTCGAGATCTTTTTGCTTGATATTGTTGTGAGCAAGTGCGGTGTTTTTAAGCCAATCGAGGAGACCTTTCCAATAATCTTTTCCAACGAGATAAACGGGAAAAGGTTTGATTTTCTGTGTTTGGATTAGAGTGAGGGCTTCAAAAAGTTCATCGAGTGTCCCGAAACCTCCCGGGAAAACAACAAATGCTTGGGCGTAGCGCACAAACATCACTTTTCGGATAAAGAAGTAGCGAAAATTGAGTTCGTATCTTTCGTCGATGTATGGATTTGGTTTGGATTCTGAAGGTAAATTAATGCAAAGGCCGCAGCTTTTTCCGCCCCCTTTTTGAGCCCCCTTATTGGCGCATTCCATAATGCCGGGACCGCCTCCTGTGATGACTCCAAATCCTTTGAGGACAATTTTTTCTGCGATTTTTTCTGTGAGGTCGTAATATTTACGGTCGATGGGGTTTTGGTTTGTGGAGCCAAATATGGCAACGGACGGGCCTAAGAAGGTCATTGTTTCAAAGCCGTCGACAAATTCGGAGATGATGCGGAAAAGGCGCCAGGAATCGAGGGAATGGGCATGTTTATGAGGTTTCATCAACTCTTCATCAAACTCATGCATGCAACACCTCTTTTTTGGTTAAAATAGCCCTTTTGCAAACGTTCTGGCTCTTCTTTTAAGAGCGATTCGAGCTGTCTTCCCATAGGCTACTTCATGGAGATTTTCAATCGCTATGAAGGCGCTAGGATCTTCTCTGAGAACAATTTCTTTTAGTTCAGCTAAATCAAGACGCTCGACGATAATGAACAAAATGTCTCTATCCTCTCCCGAATAGCCCCCTTTCCCTTTGATGAAGGTAAGGCCAAGGCCAAGCTCGAGCGTAATGATTTTGCTGAGCTTGTCCGGTTTAGAGCACATGATAAGGACCGATTTGAGTTCTTCAAGGCCGGCAATGACAAGATCCATCATTTTAAACGCGACAATGTAGGTCATCAGCGATCGAAGGGCGATATGCCAGTCGTTGAAGATCCATCCATAAGCTGTGAATACAAAGAAGTTGATGAACAAGATCACTTGTCCAACGGTAAACCCTTTTTTCTTATTGATGATGATCGCAAGGATTTCGGTGCCATCGATACAACCTCCGTGGCGGATGATCATTCCGGCACCGGCGCCCAGCATCGCACCACCGATCACAATGGCTTCGAGTTGATCTGCCCCAAAAGAAGGGATGGAGTCGAGTAATAGAAGAAAGACGGCAAAAAAGATGGTTGCAGCGAGCATGTTGATCACAAACGATCTGCGGATGTAGCGCCATGCGAGGAAGATGAAGGGGATGTTTAAGATTAAAAGGAAATACGAGAGGTATGACCAGCCATAGAGACGGGCTAAGATCATGGAGATACCGATGACTCCGCCGTCGATCAATTCGTTTGGGGTTAAGAAAATGCGGATAGCTAAAGCGGCTAAAAATGCACCCACAGCCATTCCAAAATAGGAAAACAGGTAGTCTATGAGGCGTTTTTGAGGATTTGAGGAATGATGCGGCATATTATCACTTATTAACCTAAGTGCGACCTGAAAGTCAATTCTTATCAAGGTCGCGGGAGACGGGGCTCGAACCCGCAACTTCCGCCGTGACAGGGCGGCGCTCTAACCAATTGAACTACTCCCGCATCGAATTTTGTATATGTTGGGCGCAAAAGGACTCGAACCTATGACCACCTGTGTGTAAGACAGGCGCTCTACCAACTGAGCTATACGCCCAAAAAACGAAGCACCATTCTATGCAATAGAGGAATTATTCTACAAGGGGTTTTTGAAGGGCTATAGAGAGAATAAAACTTTTTAGCTTATTTTTGGGGTTAAGCGGTGTTGTGTTTTGCTTTTTCTATTCTCTCAACATGCTGACCGAACCCTCTTACATGCGGGGTGGGGATGGATGGGGTTGCAGCTTCTGGGGGAGATATTGCCACCCGAGAAATATTGAGGGGTTTTGTTGGGTGCTGGGTACTTGTAGGGTCTCGTCGTTGGGGCGTTTGCGGTATCGTTCCTGTGTTTACAGGTCGAGGGTCTAGAAGATGAGAAGAAGGGATTTTCTTGAGATCTAGGGGGGTCATCGTTTCAAGGCTAAACTTCCTCCATTCAATGAGGCGGTTTTGAAGGGTAAGCTTCCCTAACAATAGCAGGACGTTGAAGTAAATCGGGGTAAGTATCCGTTGTAGAGAGGTGGGTATTCCGCGTATCGGAATCTGAAAGGTTGGGGATTTAGAAAGTTGCAATACACTTCTATTTGTAATGTTGGAGATTGTCATTTTTATTCCCTTTAATTATTAAGTTAATTATAATATTATTATACAATATTTTATATAATATTGATACGGTTTTTCTGCGCAAGGAAGCGGAAGGGATGGATTTATTGTATCTTACTGATTATTAGTGGTTTGTGATTTTATTTTAGGGCTGTTTCGGGATTTTGGGAAAAGAGGGTTTCTAGGGTCTCTTTTCGCGCATTAAACGCTTTGAGGTCTGTGAGCTCGTCTACATGGATGGGGACTGCCGTAATGTAGCCTTCCCCGAGAAGGGCGACATCGCTTTCGGGGTCTTCGTTAAAAGAAGACCATTTGCCCCCGAGCCAGTAGTAGGGGAGCCCTTCCGGGTGCATCCGTTTTTCAGGGTCTTCAACCCAATATCCTCTCCCTTGTTTGGCTAAACGAACGCCTTTGACTCCGTTTTCGCAATTCACCGGGAAGGTGACGTTGAGAAATGTTCCTTGCGGGAGGGGGTTTTTTAGGAAATGGTCAATGAGAGGGAAGATAAATCGCTTAGTTGAGCTCAATGGGGGTGGGGTGAAGTCGCAAAACGAGAATGCGATCCCCGGAATGCCTCTCAAAGTGCCTTCAATGATGCCGCCAATTGTGCCGCTGTATAACACGGTTCTCCCTGCATTAGAGCCTCGATTAATCCCGGAGATGATCATTTGGGGCATTTGTTCTAAGAGGGTGCTGCAGGCCATTTTTACGCAGTCGGCGGGAGTTCCGTTGAGACTCCACGCTTTTGTTGTAGGAGAGTCCCATTGGATGGGGTGAATTTTCAAAGGTTTTGTCCAAGTAATAGAGACGCTGGATCCCGATCTTTCCGTATTGGGAGCGACAATAGATGTATCGGCAAATTCGGAAACGGCCTCCCAAAGGTGTTTAATTCCCGGGGCTTGGATTCCGTCATCATTTGTAATGAGTAAAAAGGGGCGCTTGGACATTGTTTTTTCTCTGTTAAGGAGCTTCGGAAATGGATTTTTTCTTTTGCGTTAGGTAGGAGACGCTTTCAATTGTGATGAGGCTGAGAAAGAATCCTACGATGAGCGAATCGATATGCCATTGGTAGAGATTGTTGTAGTAATACCAAATGCCTGCGGATAGGCCGCCCACCAAGATCCCTGCAAACGCTCCGTGTTTATTGATATTTTTTCTGTATAGGGAGAGGAGGACCAGCGGGCCAAATGAGGCGCCCAGGCCTGACCATGAGTAAAACACGAGTTTGTAGATGGAAGAGATTTTGAAAAAGGCGATGATAAAGGCCACAATAGAAACGATGATTACGCTTGTTCTTGAAACCCACAGAAGTTCTTGAGAGGTAGCGTCTCGACGAACAAGCCTTTTGTAAAAATCTTCGGATAGGTTTGATGCAACGACAAGAATTTGCGCTGCCATGACATTGGTTGTCGCCGCTAAAATCGCGCAAAGAACAAGGCCTGAAAAGTAGGTGGGCAGAGTTGTTTTGACAATATCGAGAATAACATGTTCAGGATTTTCGCTGCCTGTAGGGAAGACGTAAATGCCGATAAGCCCGATGATTGTTGCTGAGAAAAGGGCGATCGATTGCCAGCTCATCCCTAAATATTTTGCTTTATTCATGTCGCTTACTTTCCGGATGCCCATGAATTTTGTGATGATGTGGGGCTGTCCAAAATATCCAAGGCCCCATCCGGCTGCAATGAGGATTTGAGATAAAATTGTATGGAAAGAAAAATTGGGAAGCAAAGAGGTGGGAAGGTTTTTTGCCACGACGGCTTTTAAAATCGGATCAAATCCACCTGCTTTTGAGATTAGAATTGCGGGGATGAGCACGATGACGCCCAGAAGAAAGAATCCTTGGAAAAGATCGATCCAAGCAACCGTCCGATATCCTCCGAGAAATACATAGGCAACGACGATGAAAAGGCCAATCGAAATCCCGACCGAGTAATTTAGACCGAAGAGAGATTCCACAAGAATTCCCATGCCGACAAGGCCTGATGAGATGTAAAAGGTGAAGAAAAAGACCGACATGATTGCGGAGACAATTCTGATTTTTCCGGAAGTATCGCCAAATCGATTTTCAAAATAAGAGCTTAAAGTAAGGCTATTGGTTTGCTCGGTGATCGCCCTGATTTTGGGGGCGACAAATTGCCAGTTTAGATACATACACACGACAAGGCCAATGGCTGCCCACGCGCCGGTAACTCCGGTTGTGAAAATGAGCGCAGGATACCCTAAGAAAAGCCAGCTACTCATATCGCTTGCGTGCGCAGAAAGAGCGGTTAGCCAAAAATTCAGAGAGCGATTTCCGATGATGTAGTCGGTTTCTGACTTTTGTTTCCGATAGGATAAAAGAGCGATGATCACGAGGACGATAAAATAACTGCTAAACGCAGCAAACTCCAAAGCTCTGTAGGCGATTGTTAAAAAGAGATCCATATCCTGGGAGTGTCCCGTAAAGATTCTTCTGTCGGTTTTCGGGCTCTTTTGAGCCGATTTTCCATTTTTTTCGGGGGGTTATATCAACATTACGTATATTACCCCCCGAAAAAAATGGAAAATCGGCCAAAATAATCCCGAAAATCGACGAAGCAATCTTTACGGGACACTCCCTAATGTCTAATTTATATTTTTGTGAGAATAACATCAAGGCTTCAAAGCTTTGTCCGAACCATAAAGAAGGCCTGCGCGCGCAAGATTGCTTCGGACATGAGGGAAATGGGTTTCGATATCGCGAAGAATTTGATCTGTGATTTTTCTCTTGGAGTTTTGTCCTACGGGACATTGGCAGGTAATGCGGGCAAAGCCGTATTGTTTTGCAAATTCGCGTATAGAATCTTCCGCGATATAAATCAAAGGCCGGATGATGGTGATCCCGTAGTCAATCATGGGGACTTTGGGCAAATTCGCAGCAAATTCCGCTTTATGAAATAAGTTGAGAAGGAGGGTTTGCGCGCTGTCGTCTCGGTGGTGGCCAAAGGCAATAATTGAGGCTCCCTTACTTTTTGCCGCATCAAAAATGAGTTTTCTTCTCTCTCTTGAGCATCGGTAGCATTCGAGATCTTCCCTTTTCTGTGTGGAATAGCAGGGGACAAATTCGACACCTAGATCCCGGCAGATGGATTTGAGGAACTGTTCGCTTATTCCGGCGCCACAAGAAAACTCGCCGCCGACGTGGATAGCAAATATTTCAAAATGGGGAAATCCTCGGCCTCTTAAGGCGTGGAGGAGAAAGAGGAGGCTTAAGCTGTCTTTCCCTCCGCTGAGGGCGATTGCGACCTTTTCGGTTGTTTGGTCGATTAAGGAAAAATCAAAAATAGCTTTTCGCGTGCAGCTTTCTAATTCTCTGCCAAGTTGAGTCCAAGGGGGTTTTGCTACAGGGATAAATAGTTCCATAAGTCCCAATAGAATACCTCGCGGAGATGAATAAATTCCAGATCATCTTGATAAGAAAGGCGCTGGTTTGCTAAGCTAGTGCACTTTAGAACATCTTCTTTGCTGGAGTAGCTCAATTGGTAGAGCGCCCGACTTGTAATCGGATGGTTGAGGGTTCAATTCCTTTCTCCAGCAAAATTTTAATTCCAGGGACCTAAATCCCCATTCCCTGGGGGTGTCGCATAGTGGCAATTGCAGGAGACTGTAAATCTCCCCTCTCACGAGTTCGGCGGTTCGAGTCCGCCCGCCCCCATTCTCCTGGACGATTCTTAAAGTCCAGTATCGTTAAGAACGGTTCTCTCACTGATACTGAGAGACTTCCATCCTTCAATTGCAAGTTCTGAAATACTAAATCTAAAAGTTGTCGTTTTTCATCAGCTTCAGAACTCTCGAAAATTTCTCGAGCGCGAGCAGCAAGGTTCATCACGAGATTTGCCGTGATGTAAAAGTTTTGGTCGGCCTTTTCATGTCGTCCCATTTGTTCAACAATTTCAGTCTGCCTAGACTTGTAGGTTGATACCCTCTCCAAGTACATCTTTTCAGTGATCAGGCCATCGAGTTTGTCGTCGTAGATCTGATTTAATCGTTTCTGAATGCGATCCTGTTCTGATCGAAGGGCCTGGAGGCTTTCAGTATGAAAATGGGCCTCAGATTCATGGATTTCTTTGAGGTAGCGGGTGACGTCGGCGATTTGCTGTTCATTCAAAGCGATTTGATCAAAGTAGTTGGAAAGGTCAGCAATCAGGGGTTCTTCGCGCACATAGACCCGTTTGCAGTTGCCTTTGGCATTTGTGCAGCTGTAATAGATATAGCGCTTTTTCTTGATCTCAGGAGTTACAATGCAGCCACAATCGGCGCATGTAATCAATCCTCGTAACATGAATGGCTCGCTGACTGATTTATGGGGCTTTTTGTGATATCCTGCGGCGACATCTTGAACCTGTTGGAATAATGCCCGAGAAACAAGTGGTTGGTAATGGTGTTCGGTCAGGCCATATTTTGTTTTCATCATGCCGCAGTAGAATGGATTTTTCAAAATCTCATCGATGACAGACTTGGCGATTTTGTGCCCCTTTTTACTTCTAAATCCCATCTGTTCAGCCTCATGCGCTAATTTGAGCAATGAGTAGTTGCCAGTGCCGTATAGCTCAAAAATTTTTGTGATAAAAGGAGCGCGGTTAGGATCAGGGATGATCGTTTTTTCTCCATTATCACCTATCACATGCTTGTACCCAAGTGGAGCAAGCCCGATCCAAATGCCATTTTTAGCAGCCTGTTCTTTGCTCCGTTTGACATTGTCACTCAGTTGAAGCACATAGTTCCTTGCGAACATGACACCCATATCCCAACGCATAAGATCGGCGCTATTGGATTTAAGATTGAGAACCAGATTCTCTCTCATAAAATGAATCTCGACCTTACCTTCTCGCCGAAAATCATCAAGGATCACAGATTCTTTAAAGCCACGTTGGATACGATCGACTGTATCAGCCACCAAAGCGATTGTCTCTCGTGATTTCCCAAGGTAATCGAGAATTTTTTGAAATTCCTTGCGAGTATCTTTCGTCGAGGACTCGGTGATTTTATGAATTTTATCGACGGTCAATCCCTTTCTTTCGGCATATTCTTTCAATCGTCGTTCCTGAGCGGGAATAGACTGCCCCTCTTCTTGTTCCTTACTCGATACTCTAGCTAATAAAATCGCTTTCATCGTTCTCACTTTTTTTGGGTAATTGTAGCATTTTGCCTCGATTCTCTTCAGGCAATTTCAGGCGCCCAAGGTTTATTTAGGTGAGATTTGTGAGAGTGTGATCTTGCCAGAAGGATATCTCACATTCTCACTTATCTCACTCGCCATAATCACTTGGACTCCTCTGTCTCGTTCGTTTCAATAGGGATTCTTTCAAATCGATAGCACCGAACTTTCCCTAAATTAGGCAGCTGTTCTGTTCGAGTCGATTTGTTGTCGCTTGATGGTTTAAGGTATTTCTTGTTTACGAGGATTTTGGCAGCTCGCCTCCAATCACAACCCTGACAAATCTCATTTTTGAAAACCTCTTGGAGGACATAGTACTCCGTTCCGCTGCCCTCCGACTTTTTAAATCCTGCTCGATTGTAGGTTTTCGCATCAGTTGGATTATCCCATGGAGAAAAGCGACTCTCTCCGTGCATCTCAAAGAATAGCTGTACTTGGGATAGGATCTTTTTCTCCTCTAGGTCCTGATCATTGCCTCGATGCTCTAACCAATCTTCAAAACATTTGGCCACAGCCGCAAGAGCTGTTCCTTTTTTCCACCCTGTGATCCCATATTCAGTAGCCAGCTCTCCTCCCGCAGCAACAAGGCCGAACCGTCGTCCTACCCGTTTTACTTGGCCTGAGGAGCCTTTGGGAACATACTTTTCTATAAACGCATCAATGGTTGCATCCACTATGCTCCGTACCCTTTCAAAATCTTCTGACAGTTTCCCGATATAAATGGGACCAGCGGTACCATGGCATTCCCTACAGGAGTCCTTGAGTGCGTTTGAAAAAGTCGCTCCATCAGGAAACTCATGCAGATGATCAAAAACACCAAACAACCCCAGATCCGCAGGGATATCTGCAATTCTGGTTTCTTGTCCTGCTTTTGCTTTTTTCCCATCTTCGAGCATATGCTGAGCTAGGCTGATCTCTCCTGTTGAAAGAAAAAGACACCTGAATTTGACTTTAGCCCTTGCATCACAATTCTTATCGGCCCGACTCTTGCCAACGCCATTGCCCAACATATAGGCAACTTCACCAGCATCTTTCGGATTAATTTCCCCCATTTCATCGAGAGGTAAAAGCAGATCATTGTACATTTTTGCAGTAGCTTCCAGGCCATTCACTGTGGCCTTCCATCTTTGGATGTAATCTTTTCCTCCGAAGAGGGAAGCGGCCACATCAAGACACGTTGTTTTTCCTGTGCTGCTTCCGCCTCTTAGATGGAAACCTCCATTTTCTTCGTGACAAATCCCAAGCAATGGCCCAGCAAAAGCCGCGCTCAAAGAAAAAAGTAAACGCGAATTTTCAATACAGCGAGCAGCGACTCGGTTTTGCCAATTTTCCAAAGCCCCAAGAGCATGGAAAATTGGTTGGTTCAATTGAGTCCCTACAAACAGCACTTTCTCGCCTATTTGTTTCCCAATCAGACCCTCTGGCAGTACGTAGCTTTGCTCATACCATCCAGTTCGATCAATTGTGCGTACGCGGTCTATTGGATCGCAGGACAGAAGATAGCGAGTTAAACATTCTTTTGCTCTTCGGTCATCTCCGATTCTTAACCCCATGGATAGGAGAGTTTTTCTAAGCTCGCTTCCATCACCCGCAAGCAGTGCCTGTGGCATTAACCAAATATGAGGCTTGCCGTCAGGATCAAAAAATTTCAGTAGCTTACAATAGTTTGTGTTGCGCTCATCCCTTGCATAGGCAAGGGCGAGAAGCGGCGAGCAGACAAAGACTTTCTGAATGCTTCCCTTTCCAACTGGCATGGAAAACCAGACACCATCCTCATTGATTTCAAACCTTTCAATGGGTGATTCGTTTTTGATATTTTCTTCAGACATATGCGTTACCTCTTTTTTACATATTTCATCAATGTTCAAAGACCCAAAAGCTCCTCTGCTTTAGAGAAGATCGCCGATTCGATCTCTTTACTTAGGGTCGGTGTGGTCGGATGACAAATTGTCAACTGATGGTCCCCTACTTTTCGAGTCGGAAAAGTAAGCCGAAAACCTTTTCCATCACGTCGTTTGTGAATGCCAATCGAACCGATGTAGAGTTGGTCATCGATTTCAACACTGGCAAATGCCAATAGGCCGTTTTGGGGTTTGATCGGAATGATTTCTACTTTTTTGACTGTCATAAAACTCGGGGTGGTTGCGTTGATCAATTTGCAGAAGAAGATCGAAAAAACGCCCAAGCCGTTCCTCTGTTGAGATGAATACCTCATTCACTATCGGAACCTTTACACAAGAGCGACGAATAGATCTCTTCTTTTTCATACCCCTCATTGTGCCTAAAATATTGAGGGTTAACGAGCACTTGGTATAAAATCTGTTTTTGACTCAAAAAATTGAGAATTTTTGGGAATGCGACTAAAATCGAATGGTTTTAGGGCCTTCAAAGTGGGATTTTTTGGGATTGGTAAAAAAGTATGAAAGAGGTAGAAAGTGGAAAATTCTTCCAAAACTCAAGTTTCATGCATACTTGAGCCCCTACATCGTCTTGAAGCCTCATCTGATTCCATTCAAGATCGTAAGAAGTTGGTGGAATTTTTTTGTGTTCAAGTGATTCCTTTTATTGCCCGCTATGCACCCATTCTTCCTCTCTTGGAGAAGCTCCGAACCGATTACAGAAACCTAAAGGATGCGATTAAAGCACATGAAAACAATGCGATTGCTGAATGTAAAAAAGCTTTTCGTCAAATCAAGAGAGATCTTAAAGCTCGAGCCTCGCTTCCCGATGAGGCAGTTCTTTGCCTTAATGAAGCTCGTTCTGTCTTTCTCAAAGGCCAATTCCGAGAAAGCCAAATCTACTCGGATACAGTTCGAGATCTATTGCAGCTCCTTTTAGAGGTAGGATTTAAAGATATCTGTGCAAAACATGCTGAACTTATTGAAGTCGGTGCATGTATTCAAATAGATCTCACTCAACGTCCAGGATGGGTTCTTGTCAATGAACAGGGGAAGGGAAAGCTCTTCCCTTTTGAAGGTTTTAGCAAATCCGATGCACTTCGCAATCCCAATCTGATATTCCACCATCCTGAAATGGAACATGTGAAAACCGCACAAATCCACTTTTTCACATTTGACCCTTCTTCGGAAAAAGCTGTTGCGGCATCTAAACGGGTGTATTGGGGCCAACTTCACGATCCTGCGGTTGTTTGGCACTATTTTGAATCTGCACTTTGGTGTTGGAATACTCCAAGCTCGTATTTTGAAGACAGGTTATCTTCTTCAGAAAGTCAGACGGAGTACGTAAAGTGGAGGGAAATTTCAAAGCTTCAAGGAGAGGTTCAGGATAACAATCGCATCGTAGTATTTACCGAACGGCTCTTTAAAGAAGGTCTTAAGACCTTAATCAATGCGATTTCCGTATTCATAGCAGAAGAAACGTACAAGGTTGAAGCCCTACCAAAAGTCATAGAGGAAGCTACTTTCAAGCTATTTTGGGAGCGAGAACAATTATGGATTTCTGTCGAATCTTCCGCAGGCAAAGAAGAGTTGTGCATTCAAAAATTTAAAGATTTTGGATACACAGAAGGGTCTGAGCCAAAGAAATTTTGCAAAAAATTAGTTCAGGTCTCTCCTGAAATACAGGTCCCGTATCAGATGCCATTTGATCGGGCAGCTCATGTTCTCGACAGGCTGAATCTTCCTCCCTCTCTGAAAAGGCAGTATTTTGGGACTGCGCAAAAAGACTCTGTAATCTACCAAGGTCCAGAAATTCATCTCAGTCTGGAGGCTAAAGATCTAGCCTCCATTATTCAAGATCTTCGGACCATTCATAATTCTAACTAATTTCTTCATGTTTAAACATTGTAACTAATAAATTATTTAGTTACAATGACCTATAGAGGAATTAAGGCGGGAATTTCTTATGTCAGTAAACCGAGAAGAAGCTCTAAACAAAATTGAACAGCAGCTTTGGCTTAAATGGCAAGACAAGCCAGCGACAGAAAAACAGAAGCACTTCCTCAATAAACTAGGAATCCCATTCAGCCAAGATCTTTCCAAGGGAGATGCATTTTTCTTCTTACGTCAGCGGCTAAATCATTCAAACCAATAGAGGGACAGTAGTGCCAGCGCCTAAGGGACACAAGCCATATAACACGGCAGAGGATAGGGGTGGTAGACCTCGAAAGTGGACTGCTGAACGGATCGAGCAAGAAGCTGATGCGTTTGAAGAATGGATGGGTCGACCAGATTCCATTTGGTACGAGGACTTTTGCTTAGAGCGAGGATATCTTCCTGACAATCTTGTTCGGTGGGCAAAGGAGAATGAAAGGTTTTGCACCGTTTATAAGAAATCACAGGTGTGGCAGAAAAGCAAGCTGGTCCGTGGCGGACTTTTGAACACCTATAACGCTGGATTTACCAAATTCGTCATGGGCAATACCTGTGGATGGTCAGATAAACAGCAGATTGGAGGCGACGCAACCAATCCTCTCTCTTTCATTCTACAACGGGTTGATGGTGCCTCTAAGGATTTAGTTGATGATCGAGAACACGCTTGAGCAAGCAGAAAAGCGATTAGCAGACCCTCTATGGAGATTGGATCATTTGTATTCGATCATCAACAAATCGGGAGATAAAGTTTCTTTCCACCTGAACAGAGCACAGAAACAGCTTTATCAGGAGATGTGGTTCTGCAACCTCGTTCTCAAAGCTCGCCAACTCGGCGTTTCAACTTTTGTCTGCTTACTTTTTCTTGATAGGTGTCTTTTCAATAGTAACCAGCATGCAGGGATCATTGCCCACACCCGCGAAGATGCCGAAGTCATGTTTCGTCGAATCAAATTTGCCTATGACAGTTTGCCGCCAGAGTTGAAGGCTGTTCGGCAAGTTAATACCGATAACGCCCGAGAGCTTCAGCTATCGAATGGGTCTTCTCTTCGTGTCGGCACTTCGATGCGCTCGTCATCCTTGCAATTTCTTCACATTTCCGAATTTGGAAAGATCTGCGCCAAATTCCCCGACAAAGCTAGAGAAATTATCACAGGCTCTTTGAACGCCCTGGCTTCTGGGCAATATGTTTTTATTGAATCTACAGCCGAGGGTCGTGAGGGATATTTTTATGAAATGGTCAAAGAAGCTCAAAAGCTCAAAGATTCAGGCAAAAAACTGACGCCCTTGGACTTTAAACTGCACTTTTTTCCTTGGTGGGCTGAGAAAGCCTATAGAATCGATTCACAAGGATCAACCATGTCAACAGAGCTCTCAACCTATTTTGACGCATTAGAAGTGTCTCTAAACGTTCGCCTGGACCTTGAGCAACGAGCTTGGTATGCCAAACGCGCTATTACACAAGGCGAAGACATGAAACGAGAGTACCCAAGCACCCCAGATGAAGCTTTCGAGGTATCCAATGAAGGGTTGTACTATGGCAGACAGATATCTGAGGCAAGGCAACAAGGACGGATTCGTAAGATCTATTACGATGCAAATATTCCTGTTCACACGGCCTGGGATCTGGGCTATAACGATTCAACGGCAATCTGGCTGTTTCTGCAATGTGGCCAGGAAATTCATCTCCTAGAGTATTACGAAAACAGCGGAGAAGCCCTAACCCATTATCTTCACTATCTGAAGAGTAAGCCTTACAGCTACGGTAAGCATCTCGTCCCTCATGATGCAGCAGTGCATGAATTCAGCACGGGTCTGACAAGAGTAGAGATTGCCAAAAGTCATGGAATCAACTTCACGGTTGTTCCTGATATCGGCGTTAATGAAGGAATTGATGCCGTCCGAAATCTTTTGAATCGTTGCTGGTTCGATGAAGAAAAATGCGGACAGGGCCTTCATGCTTTAGAAAACTATCGAAAAGAGTGGAATGAGCGTTATGGTTGTTGGACCAGTCACCCTCTACATAATTTCGCTAGCCATGGTGCAGACGCTTTCAGAATCTTGGCAGTAGGTGGCAGTAAACTCGCAAATAAAGGTCTCAGTGCTGAGGAATGGAGAGACTTAAGAAGAAAATACACTTAGAAAATTTTATCGGTTTTTGGTAGTCTCGATTAAGATTTTTTTAACCAAGAATGCTCAAAGTGGCCGATACATCGATTAGAGAATCAGAACTCATCCCTTCCACATACGTCGAATTGCTTAACATTCTCAAAGAAAAGATCCGCTCTTCTCAGATTAAAGCCTCTATTTCCGTAAACACAAAGCTGGTTAAACTCTACTGGGAAATCGGGCTCGAGATTGTCCAAAGACAAAAGGAAGAAGGGTGGGGGACCAAAGTTATAGATAACCTGGCCAAGGATCTTAAAACCAGTTTTCCTCAAATGGCTGGATTCTCTCCTCGTAACCTATTCTATATGAAGCAATTTGCCGAAGCTTATCCAGAATTTTCAATTTTGCAGCAAGCTGCTGCAAAAATACCCTGGGGACACAACATGCTCTTGATCGACAAGCTTGACGAGCTAGATAAGCGACTCTGGTATGCACAAAAGACAATTGAAAATGGATGGAGTCGGAATGTTTTGGAGATGTGGATCGAATCGGATCTTTATAGCAGACAGGGAAAGGCTATTACGAACTTTTCGGCTACGCTTCCTCAACCAGATTCTGATCTTGCAAATGCGACTTTAAAAGACCCTTATTGCTTTGACTTCTTAAGAATGCGCGAAAAGGCTGATGAGGCTGAGCTTGAAGCGGGGCTGGTTGAGCACATTCAAAAAGTTCTTGTTGAGCTTGGCACTGGTTTTGCCTTTGTGGCTCGGCAATATCGGGTTGAAGTGGATGGAGAGGAATTTTTAATCGACTTACTTTTCTATCACTTTAAGCTTAAACGATTTGTTGTTGTAGAACTCAAGAGTGGCCCGTTCAAACCCGAGTATGCAGGAAAGATGAGTTTTTATCTGGCTGCGGTAGATGCACAACTGAAACAGCCCAATGATGCCCCCTCGATTGGGATGATCCTTTGCAAAACAAAGAAAAAATTGATGGTTGAATATACTCTACAAGAAAGCCGCCGCCCTATTGGAGTTGCGACCTACACAACAAAGCTCGTTGAGACTCTTCCTAAGGATCTTCAAACTAGTTTACCGACGATCGAACAGATTGAAGCTCAACTATCTCGAGATCAAAGAACAAAAAGTTAAACTTTCTCTACGCCGTAGGTGATGTGAAAGTCATGATCTCCGCCAAGGCGGCGAGAGAGCCCTTGCTCTAAACGTACTTGCTCTAGTTCAGGGCAAGCAACTGCTACAAGATGAATTTTTTTTGTTCCCTGATCAAAGCAGTCTGCATGAGAAATCCGAAAAGAAAATTTCTGGCCTAGTTTAGCAATTTGTCCTGTCTTTTCGGTTGCGACAATGACGCTGATATGGCCGCCAGCCATCCCTTTTTTGAAATAAGGAGGAGGCTCAATTCCCATTTTACCACAGTATTTGAGAAGTGAAAAGATTTGCTCATCAGGGATGTCGAGATAGACAAACCCTTGATCATTGCGTCTTAAGGTCCCTTCAAGAAGAGGGGCTGTTTCATATTTCCATTGGAGGAGTTTGTATTGGGGAATGGCTTGCTTTAAATGGGCGGCTGCTAGAATGCCCTGACAGAAACCTTCAAAATAATCTCCGTTTTTAAAATGTTTGCCCGAATTGTAGAGTTCTAAAATAATCTGGATGGTAGCGCAAAGGACTATAATTTCTATCGAACCGTACAGTATAGAAGCAAGGAATAGTCCATCGAGCATTCCTTTAGAAAATGCATTACAGGCACTCCAAGCATCGCCTATACAAACGAACGTTTTCAATTCGTCCATATGGTTTACTAAATCGCTGAATGAGGTGACTGTATAGCTTAAAACAGGATGAAAAAAGAGAAAGCCAAAAGCGGCAGTAGTCAAACAAGAATGGAAAAATTGATATACAGCTTGGGTAATATCTTTACGTTCCACTGCTTTTAGGGTAGCTTTCATTTGTGTGATAACACGAGCTCCAGATAGGGCCATCGAAAGAGGCATACGGCATGAGCGGTGGAGAGCTAATAATGGAAGTGCTGCAATAGCTTTTTGAGGCCAGTTGCAGCTTGTACCATCTGTAATGGGCTGCGGAACATCTCGAGAGTAATCTCTTTGATAGAGAATAGGGTAATTAATAGCAGCCATATTTTTTACCTCTGTTTTTTCAGATCTTGCAGGGTTAATTTCCTTTATTACCAATCGTAGAGTTGATGATTAGCTTGGAAATCGCCTACTTCTAATACTTCGTTAATTTGAATCTCTAAGCAGTCTTCCTTACATGACACAACACCTTGTTGGACGAGGAAATTAGGAGAGGCGTAAGCTTTTCCCCATCCCGTTCTGCCAAAATATACGGTTTCTAATTGGACGGGTTGATCTGCAATAAATTCGAGTTTTGCCTTTTGTACAGGGCATGCGAGCCAATCATTTTTATGAAATGCCTGCGGGAATTTTTGTTTAAATACATCCATATTTGTGCCGCCCCTCCAGATCACTGTAGTTTTATTGGCCGCCACATCGAAATAAATTTCGGCATCTGTAGGTAGATGGTATTTAGCTATGAACTCTTGAGCACGTTTTTTTGCTTCAAACTCGTTTGCAACGACGGCATCTAGCATCTGCGTGTCGATTGCTTGCTTTAGCAAAGCAGTTTCAGCTTTTAACCTTCGATACGAAGATTTTATAGATGTTTCACTTGTAGTATTTTGTTGAGTGGTTGGATGAACCTGTGCTTCTAAAGAAAATTCTTGAACCTGTTCTGGACGAGAAAAATTAATATGACTGGTAGGGATAAATTCCATAATTAACTCCTTTTTTTGCACTTTGAATATGCTGGTTTTGTTGTTTTATTTCAACTTTAAGTAATTATTAGTGATGGTTGTGTTATGAATAAATAAAAATTAACTAAATTTGTTGACTATAATAATGTGTGCAGAAGGTTTAGTACTTAAATCTTAAGAGAATATGCATACACTCTCTTTTTTCTCTGCAAAGGAGTATTTAGAAATTATAGGAATAATTTTAAAAGTTCTTGCGAGTTTCTGCCAGTCAAAAGTTCTGAATGCGTCCAACCGCCCCCATTCGTCTCTTGGGCACTTTTCCGCTATCGCTCCTTGGGCGTACGGAGTACAGCCCTTCGTCGCGATAGCGAAAAATTGCCTCAAGATCCGAACCAAGGACCCCTAATATCTCGTCGGTAAATTTCCGTGATCCTGACTCGGGGCGTACGGAGTACAGCCCGCCTCGTCACGATCACAAAAATTTCCTAGGGCGATCTATTGGGGGCAAGCCCCCATTCTTTTGGATGATTCTTAAAATCCATCATCGTTAGAAATGGTTTTCTCGCAGATGCTATAGTCGTTTAAATCTCACTTGATAGGTTCTGACTAACGCGAAAGCTGCCAAAGGTTATTAATTATGTTTTAAACAACTGTAGTTAACTGTGTATTTTTATGATGCAATAAAATATGATTATTTTTTTGGATTAAATATCTTTTTGATTGATAAGGTTTTTTAAATTATGTCTTTTGCAGTCTCTAGAACAGATCCTTTTTATACGACTAATCCATTTTTAACTGGGGTACATCCCTTTGGTGTTTCGGTAGGAGATATTTTCAACGTTACTACCCAAAAAATTAAAGATGCTGTGACATCTCCTGTTGGCCAGGGAGTGATTGGATTTGGATTAGGTACAGGAGTTCATAAAATTTATGGGTCGTTGACAGAAAAAACAGTAAAACTATTAGGGGTATCTACAATCCTTCCAAATCCTTTTACAGGTCTATGTCTAGGCTTTAAAATTCTTCTAATTCCTTTTGTATGCGTCATAGGTCCAATTGAAGAAGAGAAGATGTTTAGAGGGGATTTTCAAGAAGATGTTAAAAATAAACTAAATTCTTTTTATGTGGATCTAGGTCTTTCAGATTCAGATGCCAATACAGCTGCTCGTGTGACATCGATATTTTTTGCATCGGTTATTTTTGGTCTTATTCACTTTAGTAACGCTATTGTATTTTGGTGCAATCCAGTCCTTTTCCTTCCTCAAGTAGTGGCAGCTACCATTATGGGACTCGTATTCGGCCTTGCCAAGGAATTTTCGGGAGAATTACATATGCCCATTGGCATGCATATTGGTAATAACTCCTTAGTCTGGGCTCAATACATAAAGGCATCTTTATAACTATAACTGGACTTTGTACAATTTCATGACTTCCTCGCTGACGCTCGTCAGTCATGAAATTGTACAAAGTCGAATAGTTCTCAGGGTATATAGTGCTTCCAGTTGAAAGGCCCCTAGACGAAAACTGATTAAAAGCCTCAAATTTCGAATAAAAGGTCGGGGTCAATATTGAATTAATATTAACCCCGACCTTTTATTCGAAATTTGAGAGCTTTTAATTCAGTTTTCGTAGGTGGCTTTCAACTGGAAGCACTATATACCAGAGAAAACTCGGCTTATCTAAGGCATTCACTTACAGCTTCGATAGAAATTGAAGTCGGGCTAAATGTTTTAATGATTAGGCTTGCCCCCGGAAAAAGATCCGCATCCATCGGATCTCTTGTAGCGACGAGAATAAGGGGCTTTCCCGTTTCGATTAACGATTCAATGAGCGCACTTTGCTCCGGGTTTTCCCAGGCATTGTAGGTACATATAAGCAATAGTTCAGAAGACTCTGCCATTTGTTTTACCCTTTTCTGCTCTTCAATGGTTGGTTTTAACCCGCTGAAATAAAGGGTCTCTGTTGTTTTACTTAAGTCAAGAAGGGTGGTGTTCTTTATCGGATCAGATAAAATACTCGGCGCCACGACAAGAAGTTTCTTTTCAGAAATATTGGGTATCGGTTTATTTTGAACGGTTTTTAAGCTAAGAGCGGCGATTTTGTTTGCAAGTTGCAGGTGTTGCTCCGGATCAAAGGGGGTAGGTTTTGGAGCGGATAAAAACTGCTCTTTGAGTTTTAGAATTTTTTCTACGGCGCAATGGAGTCTATATTCAGAGACTTTGCCGCTTTTAACGCTGTCTACAAGAAATTTGTGGATTCGTTTGACCTCAGTTATTGTAAGTTCGGTCGAATCTGTTTGATCGAGAAGATCCTTTCCTCCAAGCAATAGAATATCGCAGCCCGCATTGAGCGCTTTTAGGGCAACAACGTCTATCGATGTATTGTTTTTAAGAACTCCCTTCATCACAAGAGAATCTGAAATAATAATGCCTTTAAAACCAATTTTTTCTTGGAGATATTTAAGGGTTGTTGACGATAGCGTTGAACAGTTTTCCGGATCGAGAGCCGGGATTAAAAGGTGGGCTGTCATGATTGCGTGCGCAGAAGAGGCCAGAGTAGTAAAGGGGAGGAGCTCTTGGCTTTGTAATTCTTCCATCGATTTGTGGATGATGGGCAGCTCTGCGTGTGAATCAATGTCTACATCACCGTGCCCGGGAAAGTGTTTTAGCGTAGCAATCACACCTGCTTCTTGAAACCCTTCCATAGCCATTTGACCAAAATTCGATACGGTTTTTGTTGTATCTCCAAAGGCTCGAATGCCGATGATTGGATTTAATGGATTGCTATTGACGTCGACAACGGGGGCGAGATTCATGTTTACGCCAACTGATTTCAGTTCTTGCCCCATTGCGAAAGCAGCTGCCTTTGCAAGGAGAGGATCTCCCGTTTCTCCAAGAGCTCGATTTCCCGGAAATTGGGTGAATCCTTGATTGCATCGAGCGACAAGACCCCCTTCTTGATCGGCTGCAATAAGTAAAGGGATCGGGTTTTGGTTTTCTTTGGCAAACGCCTGAAGTTCGTTACTTAAAGCGCGAACTTGTGTTGGGGAGTGCAGACCGTTTGCCCAGTTGTAATAGATGAATCCGCCCACTTTTACATCGCGGATTAATGTTTTTGCATCCTCATTGATACTCTCTCCGGAAAAGTGAACCATGAAAAGCTGCCCCACTTTTTCTTCCATCGTCATTTGGTCAAGTGGGGATTGAATGCCAAAAAGAGAACATAATCCGACTAGAAATATTAATGAGATGCGCATTAGAATAGACCGTTGAGGTGAGGATGAAGTTTGCTCCAACGCTTGGCAATTTCGCAATCAATTTTTATCATCGAGACCGTTTTCGTCTTTTTTCAACAGATGGGAATTTTTCTGAAGAAAGTTATACGCAATTGCTCGAAGCTTTTTCTTCTGTTCCGTGGGTAAGGAGGGAGGAGAATTTTTACGTGCAGTACGAATCTTTTATTCAACCGACCGATTCTCACGCTTTAGCCTCATTGTATGACCCCTCTTTCTTTTTCCCATTTAAAGAGAAATTGGAACGGCAATTGGGTGTATCTTTGCAAAATAAGATTCGGTTGGTCGCTCATAAATTGGTCACTTCTGATGCAATTGGCTTGCACACCGACTATACCCAGCCGGAAGAGGGCCATGAGAATTTTCGGTACATTTTCCAGTTTTCCCATGGAAATGAGCTGATTTCAGGAGGGGAGCTTTCTTTTTGGGCTTCGAGATACACTAAGGAGCTCATTAAACAATATTCTTATAGGCGAAATACGGGCGTTTGCTTTGAAATTACGCCTCACTCGTTTCATTCTGTTGCGCCAGTTGATGGGGAGAGGTATACTTTGGTGATGTATTTGTGGGAAATGGGTCGCCATTACAATGGGCTCGGACACGAAATTAGGGAAAGTCAATGAATTGGATCTTGCTTGTTGTTGCTGGTTTGTTTGAAATTATTTGGGCTGTGGGACTTAAGTATACTCAAGGATTTACAAAGTTGTACCCGAGTCTTCTCTCTGGAGGCTCCATGGTCGCTAGTATGATTTTATTGAGTTATGCTTTAAAAACGATCCCCATAGGAACGGCCTATGCGGTTTGGACAGGGATTGGGGCTTGCGGAACCCTTTTGTTTGGCATGTTATTTTTGGGCGAATCTCGAGATCCCATACGTGTCGGATGCATCCTCGTTATCGTCGCATCTATGTTTATTTTAAAGCTCACCCAGAAGTGAAAAAAAAGCCAAAATGTAAAATCGAGCTTTTATTAGATTCTGCCATGTGCTATATTCGTTGGAAAGCCGCAACTTCAATCAAGTAAATGTTATGAACGCGGGCCCATCCTCCTTAATCGTGGGGTGGCGCTTTTAGCGAATCGGCAGTTTGGATTGCAGGAGGACGAGTAGTGGATATGTTTTGCTCCGGCCTCAAGGTGTCTAACGACTTATGTCGTTGGGATAGGGAATTAGCAGGGAAGCACGGAGTCCGTCTGCCCCTTTTACAAAAGAATCTTTACATCAAACATGTAGAGAAAAAACAATTAAGTGAGAAAATAAGTATGGCAAAATCAAAAGGTACAATTAAATTTTTCAACTCGCAAAAAGGCTTTGGCTTTATCGCACCCGATAATGGCGGCAAAGATCTCTTCGTTCACGCAAATAACGTGCAAGGCGATCCAAAGTCCCTCCGAGAAGGACAAAAAGTAGAATTCGTAGAAGGCATGGGCCGCAAAGGACCAGAAGCTACTGAAGTTTCTCCTCTCTAATTCCCTTGAGGGAGTCTGCAGATTGATGGTTCGTCAAAGAACTTCAATCTGTAGACACCCTCGCATCTTTTTTCTTATCAAAATACATTAAAACTTTCTCAAAGACACGGCACAAAGCTCCATTTGCAATCACGTTTGCGCACGTTACTAAGGGATCTAAAATCACATTCAAGGCAAGTATTGTCGCGATCATTTCAGGGTTAAATCCGAGATATGATTCGTAAACGGGAAGCATGATGAAGATTGCGCCACCAATGACCGCAGCAGTGGCAAATCGAGCTAAAACAAATACTATGCTAAAGGAAATCCAGGTGGAAAGATCCGGGGGAAATCCATTGAATTGGGAGTAAATAATAAAGCAAAAGAAGCAATTTACAATGCAGTCCCCGATTTGTTGAATATTTGTTGTCGCGGGAATAATGGCTTTTGCAAGGTCTGGATTTTGTAAGTTTTTGGAAGTCCCTTCGATTGTCCACGGCATTGTGGAGAGGCTGCATCCGGAGCTAAAGGCGATGCCTGTGGCCGGGAGGAGATTTTTAATTCTTTGGAAAAATCGAGGAGAACCGGGACCTGAACCTAGGAAGAATAGGAAGAGGATATAAGTCCCAACAGATACGATGAGCCATAGAAGAAGCTCTGCATATTGCCCGGCTACTTGATGGATTAGGTTTGTTTGTACCATGCGAGCGATAAATCCGAGAACAAAGAGGGGGATGAGTTTTGCAAAAAAACGGGTGAGAACTGTTTCGGCGATTTGTTTCCCTTTTTCCAAGAAACTTTTAAGCCAGGGGAACGCAAAGGCGGCTATAAGGCCTAAGATAATTGCTAAAATTGTCCCTTTATCTGCAGACCACCACGCAGGTTTTGTAAATCCTAAACGCCAAAGAGGCGAAAATGAGTTGTTAAATAGATGGATTTTTACAGGCTCTGCATACCCGGTTGCTATATGGCCCCAGCCATACACATACCAGACGCTTGCTCCGTTTGAAATCGCTTCAAATAAGAAAAGACTTAAAATAAATAGGGGCGCTTTTTTTTCAAAGGAGGCGATCGCAGACCCAATAAAAAAGAAAATGGAAATCGGGAGCGTCCAAAGAAGCAGATCTTTAATCAGAAGGCTGAATGTGTAAAATCCTTGATGCACCGAGAGGGGTAGGTAGGGAGAGAGAAGAAAATAGATCCCTATAGTAAAAAACACTTGGAGAGAGCGGTTTTTAAATATTTGGTCCAGGAACAGCTCCTTAAGGGGATCCTTGTTCAAAATCTTGCAAGATGAGTTCTTTGAGCCGCTCTGCGGGGTGCTCAGCCACGTCAAGCCATCGAAAGAGGGGTTCTTTTCGAAACCAAGTAAACTGCCTTTTCGCAAAATGGCGTGTTGCTTTTTTAAATTTTGAAATAAAAAGATCCAAATCCATTTGCGTTTGAGGGGAGTCGAGATATTCAAGCGCTTGGCGATAGCCGATGGCTTGCGCGGCGGGTGGGTTTTTTCGAATTCCTTGGCTTTCGAGACACTTCACTTCCCGGAGAAAGCCTTTTTTGATCATTTCATCGCAGCGCATCTCAATCCGGGAGTAAAGAACCTCTCTCGGGTGATATAAAAACCAACATCGAAAATCGTATTCCTGCTCATCGAGACTCTCCGCTTTTGGAAAATCGCTCACTTTTTTTTCTGAGAGAGCCATAATTTCAAAAGCTCTCACGATTTTATGACGATCCTTTTCAGAAATCGTGGCTGCATAATCGGGGTCGAGCATTTGGAGTCTCTCATAGAGAAATTCGGGACCGAGATTCTCCATCTGATTTTCAATTTTTTCTCGGATTTGTTTGTTTGACGGAGGCCCCATCGGCGGACCATAAAGAAGAGATCGGATGTAAAAGCCGGATCCTCCTACGATGATGGGGACATTTTCTCTATGAATAATGTCCTCGATTGCTGTTTTTGCTGCTTTAGAAAACTCGGCTACATTAAAGGGCTCATCGACATTGCAAATATCGATGAGATGATGGGTGATCAGGCTCCTATCTTCGGCAGAGGCCTTCGCAGTCCCTATGTCCATTCCTCGGTATACTTGACAGGAATCGGCAGATAAAATCTCCCCGCCAATTGCTTGCGCGAGAGCAATCGATATGCTTGTTTTGCCCGTTGCGGTAGGTCCCGCAATAACGATCACCCGTTTTTTGGGATTTTTTGAAAACTCTTTTTTCTTTAATGGAATTGGCTCCTGATGAAACAGGGCTTCCGGTAAAAAGGTTTGTTTCACGGGCAATTTTCCAGAGCAGATATTTATTGAATTATTTCAAGATGGACTCTATGTCCAAGGCGGGCTCCAATTGACATAGCAAGAGTTCTAAGCGAGCGGATGATGTTTCCTTTACGACCCACAACTTTACCTACATCTTCCGGGGCAACGCGGATTTCGATTAAAAGACCATTTTGGCCTTCAACGCCTCGGATATCGACTTGTTCCGGGATGTTAACCATATTTTTAATGAGATAAGCGACGAATTCTTCCATATTATTCTCCTGGGAGTGTGGTCTGTGAACAGGTTCTAATGCATCTAGGATATTGAAGTGCAATATTGAATTCAATGAGAGTCTCGAAAAAATATTTTTTTAAGAAAGTTAGGGGTCGTCCAACAATAACTTTTAGAGCTGTATAGGGAAAAATCGATTAAAAAAAAGGGGGGATAGTATTGACTTAATACAAACCCCCTTTTTTTTAATTGATTTATCGGCAGCTTTCAATCCCGTCCAAACACCGATTCTTCAATCACGAGCGGTATATACAGCTCTAAAATTTATTATTGGAAGGCCCCTTATTCTCTCCCCCCTTGTAGAAAAAGGGCGTTTTGTGTAACCTTTTTAGAACATTTTCAGACAATTCTACCAATTAGGCAAACAATGATGAATCTATCTTCAGAACTTCCCGATACAGTCCACATTCAACATGAACCAGTTCCAGAGGTCTCAGAACCAATGGAAAAGGTGGATAAGTCAGAGGGGGATCCGAAGTGGAGCGCAGCTTTTGTTGAATTTACGAAGACTCTTTCAGCTTTTCCTACCCCTGAAGAAAAAATCGCTTTTGGCCTGTCCTACATGAGAGAGACAATTTCCCAAGAAGGGAGCCCCCGTTTTAGAGAGTTCTGGGAATCGCGTCGTTTGGTTCTCCCTTTGTTCCGAGAGAATGTCAATGCGGCTATCCGCCCTAAATTGTGGGGGGAGTACGTTGAGCTTACTGTTGAAGCGCGCCGTTTAAAGGAAATTCTTGAAGAGCAGAGCGCATTTGCGATCGAGCAGATCGATCTAGCCATCCAGGCCATCGAACAAGATCTCGGTCAATTTGAAGCTCTTTTGGCCCAGTCTACAGCACTGCAATTTTCAGACGCCCCTTATTCCCTTAAAGGAAAGATTGATGTCTATCATCAAATTCAGCAGGAATTAAATCTTCTCAATACACTCGCTAGCCGACTCAATGGTCTTAGAAAAGAAATTATTAAGACCGATATGCGTATCCGGTTTAAGACGAAATTTTTCAAACGCCTTTCAGAGCTTGGAGACAAAATCTTCCCACGTCGCAAAGGGTTGATTGAGCAAGTGAGTGGAGAGTTTGAGAAGGATGTGGAAAGTTTTGTTGCTAAGCATTTTAAAGACAATGAAGTGATTGGAGCCCCTTATTACGCGTTAAGAGAAGAGATTAAAGCGTTCCAGTGGATGGCGAAGGTGTTGACTTTGAGCAGCGCTGTCTTTAGCCGCACAAGAGTGCGCATGAGCGAATGCTGGGATAAGGTGAAAGTTCTTGAAAGAGAGCATAAGAAGGTTCTTTTAGAGAAAAAACAGGCCTCTTCCGGCGCTTGTCAGGCAATTGTAACTAAAATTGAAGAATTGAAAGTGAGATCAGAGTCTTTGACTCTCCGTGATCTTGATCGTGAGATTGATGGCATTGTAACTGAGATGCGCGCAATTTACTTAGACAGAGACGATGTTCGCAATCTTCGCGATGCCTTATTCCAGATCCGCGTTCCTCACATCGCCGCGCAAGAGAAAAAAGCGCAAGAGCTTGAAGAGGCGGAAAAAGAAAAACTTCGCATTAAAAAAGAAAAATTCCTGCAGATGAAAGAATCGATCCAAGATCTGATCCAAAAAGGGTCTGCAATGGATTTGGATACCCTTTCTGCCCAGTTTAAATCTCTTGAGGCGGATATTGCGTCGCTCGATATTTCAAAGATGGAAAAACAGCAGATTGACCGCCAGTTACGTCCTTTGAAAGATTTAATTGCCGATAAGAAAGAAAATTCACTCATGAATTTGAGCGATGACGATCGAAAAATGCTTGAAAACTACCGTCTTGTTCTTCAACAGAAGAAAGATCGAAGACAAGAGATTAAAGAGCTTGTAGATTCTTACCGCAAAACTCTTGGCGCATCGAACTTAGATTTTGAAAAAGCGTTCCAATTGCGAGAGCTACTAGACCTAGAAAAAGAGCGTCTAGATAAAGCAAATGCAGCCATCGAAGAGATTGAACAAAAAATCACGAAACTCGAAGGGTAAGTTTTTGTTGTAGATAAATATTTAGACTGAGCTGTAACTTTCTTTAGGGGGAGTTATAGCGGATGTCTAGGTCGTTTTTCTTAAAATTTTTTGATTTTGAAGAAGTCAAGTCCCTTTCAATAGATCAAAATATTCCGCTCCTTCGCGCAGAGGAAAAAGTGGGGGAGCTCTTCTTACGGCTTTCTCATTTGATCGGACTCAAAGAGAATCTTAAAAGTACTTTTAAGATTATAGAACCTCAGGCGCTTTCACGTGGTATCGATTGGTCTTTTTCCTATCTAGGATCGGAAAAGCAATCTCGATTGATGTTGATGATTCTCATGACAGCGATGACTCACGCAATCTATGAACATAGTTGTATCCTTGCGGCATCAAGCGGATCTCTTAAACATGACGCTCCTTCTCTCGAGGTGGATTTAGGAGAGGAAGGAGAGAGGCTTTTATTTAGAGAAACAGCCGGTAGTAAAAAGGGGAGAGCATTTTGTGTTTTCAATGGAAAAGGCTTTTCTTTTCAGGGATTTGAAATGTTTTCATATCCCGCATTTTCTTTGTGCACAATTTTGGCTGCCTTTGCCGATAGTTTGCAGTTGATTTTAGATGCGTTTGAGCGTTTAGGCGATGATTGCAACGCCCTAGAGGGATTTCTTCGAAAACAGGCAAATGAAGCGAAATCTTCTTCGTGTTTAGAAAAGAGTCGGTTCTATCGATTGGAGCCAAACGCAGTTGCGAAATTCATGGAGCCTAAATCGATCCGTTGTTTCGAGAAAATTTTGCAGGAAGATGATCTTGCAAAGATACAATTTTCCCTTTTATCTCACTACAATTGTTTTATGCATAAGGAAATTCTGGAGGCGACGGATCGCTTTCGAAAGCAAACGCTTCCGGAGATTTTACACCTGTTTAAAAAACGACAAAAAGAGATACCCCATGAAGTTGCTCTACAGATTGAAAAGGCGATCGTATCGATGGACGGATTAGAGAAGTTACAAGCGCAGATCAAAGACTTAGGGATAGAAGTTCAGGCAAAGGCTCTTTTTGAAGTAGGAAAAGAAAAATTAGGAGTGATCAGAGAAGTTTTAGATAGATTGGAGGAAGTGAAAAATGACAGATAACCCTTGTTCTTTACTCCACGCAATTGCTCAATTGATCTATGATAAGAAGGGGATGAATATTATCGCTTTAGATGTTAAAGGGCTCTCTTCCCTTAGCGATTTTATCTTGATTGCAGAGGGCTCTGTCGATCGACATATTGCAGCTATTGCCGGTGTGATTGTCGATGAGTTGAATAAGCAAAATATTCAACCTCTATTTGTAGAAGGGGTAAAATCGGGCAATTGGGTTGTTTTGGACTATGGCGAGGTCACGGTGCATATTTTCACTCCCAGTTGGCGAGAAAAATATCGACTAGAACGTTTATGGGTAGATAGTAAAATCGTTGATTTGCCCATCGATATCTCAAGGAGCTCTTTATACCGCTCGTGATTGAAGAATCGGCGTTTGGACGGGATTGAAAGCTGCCGATAAATCAATTAAAAAAAAGAGGGCAGTATTGAATGAATACAGCCCTCTTTTTTTTAATTGATTTTCGGCGCTTTGAACCCGTCCAAACGCCGATTGTTCAATTACGAGCGGTATAGAATAATAAATAATTGAGTATTGTGGGATCCGGATTTCTTACAAATGCTTCTAGATCCATAGGTTCTCTTTCCGTTTTTCGAAATGTCAGATAGGGATCTTTAGGCCCAAAGCGTTGATCAAATTGTCTTTCTTCAAATGATTTTTGCAAAAGAGTAAAGTGAGTTGAGAGAGTTCCTTCTAAAGTGGGTTCTTTGAGAACTTGTAAGGCAAAGGCCCCTTCTATGGCAAAGGGGATCGCGTTCCTTTCTAGGAGGTTCCACCCTAAATTTCTTTGATATAAGCGGAGCACTGGATCAGAAATGCCGGATGATCGCAGAAGTTTTTCAGCATTCTCAAAACAGATGCGGGATTGCTCTTGTCGAGCGAGAAATCTGGCAATCACAGGGATTAGATCTGTTAATTCGATCGAAAAGGGAATCGGAATATTGTGGCTGTTTAGAAATTCAAGGATTTCCTGAGATGAAAAATTTTGTATTTGCTCGTAGAATTTCGCAACAGGGAGTTCCCGTTCAATGATTTGTCTTACTTTCATGCATTCCGCTTGGAATTGGGAAGAGGCCCAGGCAAGGCACGGCGTTGCTACGACCGAGCAGGTTAAGGGAAAAGCGATTGCCATTGAGACAGAGGTAAAGAAGAAGGACGATGCAACCACAGTAAGAGAAATCACAGCAATTGAAGCAAAGAAAATCTTTGAAATCAGGTTCAGTTTATAGGCTTCAGCCTCTAGAATTTTTATGTTTTGGCTTGGGTTGGACCCAATCCACGGATGGAAGGATATTTGCGCTTTTACTAGTTCAGTCATATATTTATTGAAGCATTATAGAGAGCATCTTCATTTTTAGATAGATGTGAGCTACTCCATGAGCGCGGTTGGGAGAAAGGGATGCGTAAATACCCAATGTTTGGAGGAATTGGGGGGGCTTTGTTAGAATTGTTTCTATAGGCTCCCCATTATAAATCTCAATGAGCAATGCGGCAAGACCTGCCGATATAAGGGAGTCTGTGCCGGCCGTAAAAAATATTTTTCCATCTTTTTTTGTCGCATGGAGATAGAGCTTGCTTTGACACCCAAGAACAAGGAAAGAATCGGTTTTATATTTTACATCAATGAGAGGAATTTCTTTACCTAAGTCCATAAGTAGGTGATATTTTTCGCTTGGAGTTTCTAATTTCTCAAATTTTTTTTGAATATGAGCAATTTTTTTCTCTAAGGAAGACAGTTCCTGGAGGTGGGTGGGGTCAAGAATTTGCATAATTTTTTTTTTACAGCATAACTCCCAGTAAAAAAAGGATCGAAATTCCGCCCAAAAAGGCCAGGAAATCGATAAAAATTAGTCCTGAGATAGGTTCTTGGTTGACATAATAGTTCATTTGATGTTTGATTGTAAGCATTTCCGAGCTAAAACCCCTATGTCGAAAGAAGAAACAATCAAAATGGAAGGCAAAGTCGAAGAACTTTTGCCAAATATGAATTTCAGTGTAGTGCTGGAAAATGGAATGCGAGTCATAGCTCACCTAAGCGGTAAAATGAGAATGCGAAATATTCGAGTTTACGCCGGAGATGCTGTAACCGTGGAAATGTCTCCTTACGACTTGACTAAGGCGCGTATTGTGTACCGTCAGAAGTAGGGAAGGAAAAAGATTGATTATATTGTTCCAAGTGCCTTAAGCTAGTATGCTTTTGAGTTGAATTTACCAGGCGCCCAGGTAGCTCAGTGGTAGAGCACTTGCATGGTAAGCAAGTGGTCGTAGGTTCAATTCCTATCTTGGGCAAAAAAACGGAGGAAGTTTAAAAAATGGCAAAAGAAGCGTTTCAAAGAAAGAAACCCCACGTAAACATCGGTACCATTGGTCACGTTGACCATGGAAAGACTACTTTAACTGCAGCAATTACGAAAGTATTGGCAGAAAAAGGTGGCGCAAAGTTCAGAGACTATGCGTCTATCGATAATACACCAGAAGAAAAAGCGCGCGGAATTACGATCAACGCGTCACACGTTGAATACGAAACAGCAAACCGACACTATGCTCACGTAGATTGCCCAGGTCACGCTGACTACGTTAAGAACATGATTACCGGTGCGGCTCAAATGGACGGAGCAATCCTCGTTGTGGCTGCAACTGACGGACCAATGCCTCAGACAAAAGAACACATTCTTTTGGCTCGTCAGGTGGGCGTTCCTGCGATCGTTGTATTCTTAAATAAGATGGATATGATCGGCAAGGGTGATGAAGAACTTGTTGAGCTCGTTGAAATGGAGTTGACAGAACTTCTTGAGTCTAAAGGTTATAAAGATGTTCCGATCATTCGTGGATCTGCTTTAAAAGCCCTTGAAAACGATCCTGTATACGTGAAAGCGATCATCGACTTAATGGATGCTGTAGATGCAAAGATTCCTACGCCTGCACGTGAAGTAGATAAACCGTTCCTTATGCCTATCGAAGACGTGTTCTCGATCTCCGGTCGAGGAACTGTAGTTACAGGTCGTGTTGAGCGTGGTAAAGTAAAAGTGAACGATAAGATCCAACTCGTAGGTATCCGAGAAACTCGCGAAACAGTAGCTACTGGATTGGAAATGTTCAATAAACTTCTTGATGAAGCTTTGGCCGGGGAAAACGTTGGTGTTCTCTTGCGCAGTATCGAGAAAGACGATGTTGAGCGTGGAATGGTCTTGGCAGCGCCGGGCACATGTACTCCGCACACAAAGTTCAAAGGGACTGTTTATATCCTGACAAAAGATGAAGGGGGCCGTCATAAGCCATTCTTTACCGGATACCGTCCACAGTTCTATTTTAGAACAACTGACGTAACAGGAACTGTAGAATTACCACAAGGAACTGAGATGGTTATGCCTGGCGATAACGTAGAGTTTACCGCTGAGCTCATCCACCCGGTTGCGATGGAAGAAGGGATGCGTTTTGCGATCCGTGAGGGTGGCAGAACAATCGGCGCAGGAACTGTTTCTAAAATTATTAAGTAATTTTAGAGGCTCACCGCAACGGATAGAATAGTCCGATCTATCCGTTGGGGTTGTTTGTTCCCCTTTAAGGGCGGGCTTTTTAAAAAGCCCGCCCGAAAAGAGGAATAAGAACCTAAACTTAAAGTTCAGGTTAAGAAGTGTGGGTGTGTAGCTCAGCTGGTAGAGCAGCGATCTCCAAAGTCGCCGGTCGGGGGTTCGAATCCCTCCGCACTCGATTCCTTGGGTTTTAGAAAAGTATTAAGGGAGTAATGATGTCCACTCTTTCAACAGGTGAGAAAAGGAAAGTCTCCTATTTTCGCGAAGTCTTAAATGAACTGAAAAAAGTGACTTGGACTTCAAAAGAAGAATTGATCTTTTGTACAAAGGCGGTCATTTTTGCGACCTTTTTCTTTGGACTTACGATCTATGGAGTAGATTTATTGATCCGTGGAACCTTGGATGGAGTTGCTGCTGTCCTTCGAATGATTTTTGGGTGATCTTCTATGCATAAGTGGTTTGTATTACAGGTAATGTCGAGTCATGAGAAGAAGGTAAAGAAAGCGATTGAAGAATACCTCGACTCAAAAGGAATGAGAGAGTTTATTTCTGAGATTCTCATACCAACAGAAAATGTGGCTGAAGTAAAACGGGGCCATCAAAAGGTCAGCGAGAAAAGAATGTGGCCTGGCTATCTCCTTGTAAAAATGGAGATTAACGATGAGTCTTGGGCGTATGTGAAAGACACCCCCGGAGTGATCGATTTTCTAGGTGGAGAAAGACCCGCGCCTCTCAGCGAAAAAGAGATACAAGATATTATGAATGAGCTTGAGGACCGTCAAAAAGGCGTTGTCCAAAAGCATAAAGTGGATGTGGGCGATCGAGTTAAAATTACCGATGGAGTGTTTGTCAACTTTGTCGGCGTCGTAAACGAAGTGAACCATGAAAAGGGTAGACTGAGTGTAACGGTGTCAATATTTGGACGCGATACCCGTGTTGATGATCTTGAGTTTTGGCAGGTTGAACAATCAACCGCTGAAAATGCAGGATAACTCAAGTGAATGCTTGAGTTAAATAATAAATATGGGGAGAGAAGGACAAGCTTCTCGTTAGAAATTATTTGGGATGCCCCAAATTTTTTCATGACTCATGGGGGTTGTGCTGTTGGGTTTTTATCCACTCGCGGCCCCAAAGGAAATTATGGCAAAAAAGTTAGTTAAAGTTGTTAAGTTGCAAATTCCTGCAGGGAAAGCCAACCCAGCGCCGCCGATTGGTCCAGCTTTGGGCTCCGCGGGCGTGAATATTATGGCTTTCTGTAAGGAATTTAATGCGAAAACGCAAGATAAGGCAGGGGACGTTCTTCCTGTTATTATCAACGTTTATGCAGACAAAAGTTTTACTTTTGTAACTCGTCAACCGCCTGTTTCTCGGATGATTCTTAAAGAACTTGGACTTGAGTCCGGTTCTAAAGTTCCAAACCGCGACAAGGTTGGCAAACTCACTCGTAGTCAAGTGAAGAAAATCGCTAAGCAAAAAGTCGAAGACATGAGAGTTGTGTCTATGGACGCGGCAGAAATGATGATTGCTGGCACAGCCCGTTCCATGGGCGTTGATATCGTGGAGGGTTGATTATATGCCAAAAAGATCTAAAAGAATGCGGCAGATTGATGAGATGGTGGATCTAAAGAAGATCTATCCTCTAGATGAAGCTGTCCGTTTATTAAAGAAGTGCCCTCCTACAAAATTCGACCAGTCATTGAATATGGCGTTGAAGATCGGTATTGATGTGAAAAAATCCGATCAGCAAGTACGAGGAACTGTTTCTCTTCCTCACGGTACAGGCCAAGTGATTAAGCTCGTCGTGATTGCGAAAGGCGATAAGGTGAAAGAAGCTTTGGATGCAGGCGCAGATTTTGCGGGCGCAGATGACCTTCTTGAGCAAATTAAAGGCGGATGGACCGATTTTACCGCTTTGATCTCTACGCCGGATATGATGCGCGAAGTCGGAAAGCTGGGTAAGGTTTTGGGTCCTCGCGGACTTATGCCGACTCCAAAAGCTGGCACAGTAACAAACGACATTGCAAAAGCTGTGAAAGAAGCTAAAGCGGGTAAGATTGAGTTCAAGGTCGATAAGACTGGGAACATCAATACTGCCGTCGGCAAAGTTTCTTTCCAAGATGAGCAATTAGTGGAAAACATGGTGCCGCTTTTACAAGCGATTTTACGTGCTAAACCTGCAAGTTCGAAAGGAGTTTTTCTTCGTTCGATGTATTTGTCCACAACAATGGGCCCCGGGTTGAAAATTGATCTTCAATCTTTGGCTCTCGGATAGAGGAGAATAAGCATGAGAAAAGAAAAACCGCTCCTGTTGGACGAGATTAAGCAGAAAATTGATGCGTCAACAGCGATGATCGTTACACGTTATGTTCGATTAGAACCGAATGCTTCATGGCAATTTCGCGATGCTCTTGCCAAGAAAGGGAGCTCGTTCGAAGTCGTTCGTAAACGTGTATTTTTAAAGGCTGCTACACTATCAGGTGTGCAAATAGATGAGTCTCTTTTGCAAGGACATGTCGGGGTTGTGTTTGTTAACCAACCGGACGCGATGGCTCCTGCAAAGGCGATCATTGAATTTTCTGAAGGTAATGGACAGATTTTTCAACTCCTCTGCGGTACCATTGAAGGGAAAATAGTCCCCGGTGCAGAGATTGAAATGCTTTCTAAGCTGCCAGGAATCGACGAAATGAGAGCAATAATGCTTGGATTGTTTACGTCGCCGATGTCGCAAATGCTATCCGTTTTGGAAGCTAAGGTAACATCAATGCCTTCGTCTGTTGATAATGAGCAAAATAGTTAAGATTTTAGGAGAGTTATACCCATGAGTCACAATCTCGATGATCTCGTAGAAAAGTTAAGCCACTTGTCTGTACTTGATATGGCTAAGTTAAAAGAAATGTTAGAAAGCAAATGGGGCGTAAAGGCCGCTGTTGCTTCTGTTGCAGCCCCAGCTGGCGCAGCAGGTGCCGCTGCAGCTCCTGCTTCTGAATCCACAGAGTTTAAAGTAACTCTCGAAGGACCAGTACCTGATGATAAGAAAATTGGTATCATTAAGGCGGTTCGCGAAGTTACAGGTCTTGGCCTAAAAGAAGCAAAAGACATTGTTGAAGGAGCGCCTAAAGAACTCAAAGCCGCATCGCCAAAAGCAGAAGCGGAAGAGATTCAAAAGAAACTCCAAGCAGCTGGTGCTAAGGTGACCTTAAAAGGTCTGTAAGCCCTAAGAGGGTGGCTAAAGTTTAGCCACCTTCTAAAAAAAGATGTTCTAGAGTACTTGAAGACCGTTCTACATTTCCATCCTTCCGACTTGTCGGTAAGGGTTTAAAGATGAACAGACTAAGGTATTCCTAGACATCTTTTGCTTTTGCGTATATAAATTTTTAGGGTTTTAAACGCGTTTTTAAATACGTGTTAGAACTTATTTAGCTTTAAATCACGATGACTGTAAGAGCAGTCCCTAAATTGAGGAGCGAATTTCATGCTAAAGAAGCCGCCTAAGCGGGTGAGTTTTCGCGAACGGGAAGAGATTATCGACCTTCCAAATTTGATCGAAATTCAGATCAAGTCATACAACCAATTTCTTCAATCCCATTTGTTGCCTCATGAAAGAGAAAACATTGGATTGCAAGAGGTTTTTAGCGAAATTTTCCCTATTAAGTCTTATGATGAAAAGACCGTTCTGGAATTTATTTCTTACAATCTAGGAGTTCCCAAATACCTTCCTGAAGAATGTATTCGACGGGGAATTTCTTATAACGTTACTGTGAAAGTCAAATTCCGCTTGACCGATGAAACCGGGATCAAGGAGGAAGAGGTCTATATGGGGACAATTCCTGTAATGACCGACAAAGGAACTTTCATTATCAATGGCGCTGAGCGTGTGATTGTTTCTCAGTTGCACAGATCTCCCGGCCTTTCTTATGAACAAGAAAGACACCCAAAGGGTACGATCATTTATTCATTCCGCATGATCCCTTATCGCGGTAGCTGGCTTGAAGCGTCCTTTGATAGCAATGATTTAATTTACATCTACATCGACAGAAAAAAACGACGACGAAAAATTTTAGCTTCTACATTTGTCCGTACTCTTGGCTATTCAACCGATGCAGACATTATTGAAGAGTTTTTTGAAACTGTAAAAGTAAAAGTGAAGTCTGAAAAAGATTTCGTGAAACTTGTTGGAAAAATTCTAGCCGAAGATGTTGTGGATGAGCAAAACGGCACCGTTTTTGGGAAAGCCGGAGAAAAGCTTACAACCGCGATGTTAAAACGTATTCTCGACGAGGGCGTACAGGCTGTTCGTATCGCTGAAGAAGCAGACGAAACACACCCTGTGATCAAAATGCTTTCTAAGGATACAACGGATTCTTACGAATCTGCTTTGAAAGATTTTTATCGAAAAATTAGACCCGGCGAGCCTCCTACACTTTCCAATGCACGTTCTGCCATTATGCGCCTTTTCTTTGATCCGAAGCGCTATAACTTAGGCAGAGTGGGTAGATATAAGCTCAACCGTAAGTTGGGTCTTGGCATTACCGATGAAGATTTGAATGTCGTTACTTTGCGCAAAGAAGATGTGATTGCCGCTCTCAAGTATTTAATTCGTCTAAAATTAGGCGATGAGAATGCGCATGTCGACGATATCGATCATTTAGGCAATCGACGCGTTCGATCTGTCGGCGAATTGATTCAAAATCAGTGCCGCATCGGCCTTGCTCGCATGGAGAAAATCATTAAAGAGCGGATGAATCTATTTGATTTTTCCTCTGACACGATGACTCCGGGAAAGATTGTATCCGCAAAGGGTCTAGCCGGCGTATTGAAAGATTTCTTTGGCAGATCTCAACTTTCGCAATTCATGGATCAAACCAATCCGATTTCTGAATTGACTCATAAACGAAGATTGTCATGCTTAGGGCCTGGCGGTTTAAATCGAGAAAGAGCCGGTTTTGAGGTTCGTGACGTACACGCATCTCACTATGGCCGTATTTGCCCGATTGAAACGCCTGAAGGACCAAACATCGGTTTGATTACTTCTCTCTCTACATTTGCGAAGATCAATGAATTTGGTTTCATTGAAACCCCTTATCGAATCGTAAGAGACGGTGTCGTGACTGAAGAAATTGAGTACATGACGGCAGATCAAGAAACGGATTGTGTGATCACACAAGCGTCTACTCCATTAGATGATCAGAGTATGTTTACTGAAAATCTATGCTGGGCCCACCAAAGAGGTGAGCCGATGGAGATTGAGACGACGAAAATCACGCACATGGACGTTTCATCAAAACAGCTCGTTTCTATCGTGGCCGGATTGATTCCGTTCCTTGAACATGATGATGCTAACCGAGCCCTTATGGGTTCAAACATGCAACGTCAGGCGGTTCCCTTATTGATTCCGGAAGCTCCGATTGTAGGAACCGGTTTAGAAGGACGTTCTGCAAGAGATTCCGGCGCTGTTATTGTTGCTGTTGAAGATGGCGTTGTGGAATATGTAGACGGATTTAAAATCGTTGTCGCACCTAAAGACAACCCGTTAAATAAGAGAACGTATGTGTTGAAGAAGTTCATGCGCTCAAATAGCGGAACGTGCATTAGCCAGACACCTCTTTGCAATGTGGGCGATAAAATTGTTGCCGGAGACGTTCTAGCTGACGGACCTGCAACAGATAAAGGCGAGATTGCTCTCGGTAAGAACGTTCTTGTCGCATTTATGCCATGGTGTGGTTACAACTACGAAGATGCGATCATTATTTCTGAGAAGTTGATTCGAGAAGATTACTACACATCTATCTATCTTGAAGAGTTTGAGTTAACAGCTCGCGATACAAAGCTTGGTAAAGAAGAGATCACCAAAGATATTCCAAACGTTTCAGAAGAGATGTTGAAAGATCTTGGCGATGACGGAATTATCCGCGTTGGAGCGCATGTTGAACCCGGAACGATTTTAGTCGGAAAGATTACGCCTAAATCAGAAACAGAACTCTCTCCTGAAGAAAGACTGCTCCGCGCGATTTTCGGTGAAAAAGCAGCGGATGTGAAAGATGCTTCCTTGACGGCTCCTCCAGGTACTGAAGGCGTTGTAATGGATGTAAAAGTCTTCTCAAGACGGGATCGTTTATCTAAAACAGATGACGAACTTGTGGAAGAAGCGACGCGCATCAAAGATATTCACTCCGGCTTCAAAGCGAAAGAATCTGAACTTCAGATGGAGTTCCATGAGAAATTGGGAGCTCTTCTTTTAAATGAGAAAGCGCCAAGCTCGATCATGCATCGCAAGAGCGGTGAGATCATCATCAAAGAAGGCGAGATCATTACGCAAGAGATCATAGAGACTCTGGAAAGTGAGAAAGCGGAAGATCTTCTGATGTCGGATAAAGATATTTATGTCGAACTCAAAAAGATTATTCGTGAATTTGAACTCGCTTACCAAAGCCTCCAAACTGTGCATAAATCAGAAATTGAATTTATGCGTAAAGGGGATACAGATCTCGATCCGGGCGTCATTCGTCAGGTTAAAGTGTATGTGGCCACGAAGAGAAAGCTCCAAGTGGGCGATAAGATGGCGGGACGCCACGGTAACAAGGGCGTTGTGGCTAAACTTGTTCTAGAAGCAGATATGCCGTACATGTCAAACGGAGATACCATTGAGATGATTTTGAATCCTCTCGGGGTGCCTTCTCGTATGAACATTGGTCAGCTTCTAGAAACTCACTTAGGATACGCTGCGAAAAAAGCAGGTATTTGGGTGAAGAGCCCTGTATTCGAAGGTTTTCCTGAGTCTAAGATTTGGGAAATGATGAAGAAACAGACTATGTTCGATAATGGAAAAGCCTATCTCTATGACGGAAGATCCGGAGAGCGTTTTGACAATCGAGTTGTGGTTGGCTACATCTACATGCTGAAATTGAGTCACTTGGTTGCGGATAAAATCCACGCCAGATCCATTGGTCCTTATTCTCTCGTCACGCAGCAGCCACTTGGTGGTAAGGCGCAGATGGGGGGACAGAGATTCGGGGAGATGGAAGTGTGGGCGCTTGAAGCTTATGGCGCAGCTCACCTCCTCCAAGAGATGCTCACAGTGAAATCAGATGACGTTGCTGGACGCACACGTATCTATGAATCGATCGTCAAGGGAGAAAATACGCTCGTTGCGGGAACTCCTGAGTCGTTTAACGTACTTGTTAAAGAGATGCAAGGTTTGTGTCTCGATATCCGTACAGAATTTGTTGAATAATTTTCCCAAGATAAGGAGAAAGTGGAGATATGTCCCAACCATTTGATGCTGATGAAGATGTACGAAGCTCCCATTTCGATAAAGTAACGATTAAGATTGCCTCTGACGATGTCGTGCGCAATCAATGGTCTCGTGGAGAGGTCAAAAAACCTGAGACGATCAACTATCGAACATTTAAACCTGAGAAGGGAGGGCTATTTTGCGAAAAAATATTTGGCCCTACTCGCGATTGGGAATGCGCTTGCGGTAAGTATAAGAAGATCAAACATAAAGGTATTGTGTGCGATCGTTGCGGCGTAGAAGTAACCATTGCTAAAGTGCGTCGTGAGAGAATGGCGCACATTGAACTGGCAGTCCCTGTTGTTCATATTTGGTTCTTTAAGACGATGCCGTCTAGAATCGGGAACATCATTGGTCTATCGACTTCTGAACTTGAGCGGGTGATTTATTATGAAGAATATGTAGTCACAGATCCGGGTAGTACAGAGTTGCAAAAGAAGCAATTGCTCAATGACAATGAATATCGCGAAGCCCAGGAAAAATGGGGTTCTGATGGATTTGTTGCCAAGATGGGTGGAGAGGCGATTCAAGAACTTTTGAAAAGCGAAGATCTTTCAACCCTTGTTGTGGATTTGAAAGATAAGCTAAGAAAGACCAAGTCGATGCAAGCTCGAATGAAGCTTGCCAAGAGACTGAAAATTGTCGAAGGATTTTCTACATCGACAAATAAACCTGACTGGATGGTTCTTTCTGCAATTCCCATTATTCCGCCGGATTTAAGACCGCTTGTTCCCTTAGATGGTGGCCGTTTTGCTACATCTGATCTCAACGACTTATATCGAAGGGTAATCAATCGAAATAACCGATTGAAGTCTATTTTGAAGTTAAAAACTCCGGATGTGATCATCCGAAACGAAAAGCGGATGTTGCAAGAAGCGGTTGACGCTCTCTTTGATAACGGTCGTCATGGACATCCTGTAATGGGCGCCGGAAACCGGCCGTTAAAAGCCCTTTCAGAAATGCTCAAAGGTAAACAGGGCAGATTCCGTCAGAACCTCCTTGGAAAACGGGTGGATTATTCTGGCCGTTCTGTGATCGTGGTGGGTCCTGAGCTTAAATTCAATCAGTGCGGACTTCCGAAAAAAATGGCTCTGGATTTATTCGAGCCGTTTATTGTTAAGCGCTTGAAAGATCTAGGCTACGTATATACCATCCGTTCTGCGAAAAAAATGATTCAGAAGCAGGCTCCGGAAGTTTGGGATGTTCTCGAAGAGATCATTAAGGGACACCCGGTTCTCTTGAACCGCGCTCCAACGCTCCATAGATTGGGTATCCAGGCATTTGAGCCCGTTTTGATTGAAGGGAAAGCGATCCGTATCCATCCTCTCGTCACTCCTGCGTTTAACGCGGACTTTGACGGTGACCAGATGGCGGTGCACGTGCCTTTATCGATCGAAGCGCAGCTTGAAGCTAAGCTTTTGATGATGGCTCCTGATAACATTTTCTTACCTTCTTCAGGGAAACCGGTTGCGGTTCCGGCCCAAGATATGATTTTGGGTCTTTATTATTTGATGCATGATCCTGTCATTCATCCGGATAAAGAAGGGCGTAAAGTTAAAATATTTGGCAGCTCAAATGAAGTCCTGATGGCTCTCCATTCTAGCGGCAGCTATAATTGGCATGATGGAACTTCTAAAGAAGGAAGAATTGATCATTTAGGCCGTGGTATTCATGTTCATGAAAAAATCAAGGTCTTGATCGATGGTGGCATTATTGAAACAACTCCCGGACGAGTTATTTTCAATACGATTGTTCCTAAAGAACTGGGCTTCCAGAACTACGTTCTTCGTAAAAAACGGCTCTCCGAGTTAGTTCTTGAGTGCTATAAGAAGATCGGTTTAGAGACGACGGTTCGCTTCCTCGATAAGATGAAGAACCTTGGCTTTGCGGAATCAACGAAAGCTGCGATTTCGATGGGCACATGCGATGTGAAAGTACCTCTTTCTAAGCCAAAAGTGCTCAAAGAAGCAGCTGGCCGTGTTGCGATTGTGAAAAAGCAATACGAAGACGGGATCATCACTGAGGGAGAGCGCCACTCTAAGATCGTTAGTATTTGGACGGAAGTTACAGATAAGTTGTCAGAAGAATTGTTCAAGCTTATTTATGACACAACATCTGGCAATCTAAATCCTCTCTATTTGATGGTGGATTCCGGAGCGCGTGGTAACAAGTCGCAGATTAAGCAGCTTGGAGCACTTCGTGGTTTGATGACAAATCCGACAGGGGAAATTATTGAATCTCCAATTACAGCGAACTTCCGAGAGGGGTTAACTGTTATGGAATACTTTATTTCAACGCACGGAGCTCGTAAAGGTCTTTCCGATACTGCCTTGAAAACGGCTGACTCCGGATACTTGACAAGACGACTTGTTGACGTAGCCCAAGACGTGATTGTAACGCGAGAAGATTGCGGCACGATCAACGGAATTGAGGTGGGCGCGATTAAGCAGGGGATGGAAGAACTCCTCCCGATTAAAGATCGTATCTATGGACGTACTGTTCTTGAGGACATCCATCAGCCGGGAGACATGAAAACGATTTTAGCGAAAGCCGGCGATGTGTTGAACAACGCTCAAGCAGAAGCAATCGACGATGCCGGTATCGAGATGGTTCGGATCAGGTCAGCTTTGACTTGCGAAAGCAAGCGAGGGATTTGCGCAAAATGTTATGGTCTTAACCTTGCGACAGGAAATGTCGTCGGTATGGGCGAGGCAATTGGAATTATCGCGGCGCAGTCGATCGGGGAACCGGGAACGCAGCTCACGATGAGAACGTTCCACTTGGGCGGTATTGCGTCTGCAGGGTTAAGCCCGGAGATGATCTCTGAGCACGATGGTATTTTGGTCTATATGGACCTTCGCGTTGTTCGCAACGAAGAGGGGCATTGGCTTGCTTTGAACAAGAACGGACTTCTCCAAATCGTTCGCGATGAGGGAAGATCTCTTGAAGACTATAAAAAGCTTTTGAGCAACAAGTCGATTGAGCCATTGCAAAGCTTTACTGTAGAGCTTGGCGCAAAAATGCTTTATGCAGACGGCTCTAAAGTGAAGAAGAAAGAAAAAGTTTGCCAGTGGGAACAGCATAGCAGCCCGATCATTTGCGAAAGACCTGGATACGTAAAATATGAAGATCTCGTTGAAGGGATCTCTGTGATGCGTGAGGTCAATAAGCAAACAGGTCAGGTAGAGATGATTGTGAAGCAGCACAGAGGCGAGCTGCATCCACAAATCGTGATCTACACGGATCCGGATTGCACAGAACTTGTCGGTACGTATGCGATCCCTGCATCGGCTGTCATTACAGCGCGAGAAGGGCAGCGAGTAGCTGCGGGTATGGTTCTTGCGAAATTGCCACGAGGCGCGATCAAGACGAAGGATATCACGGGCGGATTGCCGCGTGTTGCCGAGCTTTTTGAAGCGAGACGTCCAAAAGATGCGGCTGATATTGCAAAAATCGACGGCGTGATCGACTTCCGCGGTGTTCAGAAGAACAAACGGATTGTTGTTGTCCGCGATGATGCAACAGGAATGGAAGAAGAGCATTTAATCCCACTTTCAAAACACTTAATCGTTCAAAAAGGCGATACGGTGATCAAGGGTCAGCAGCTCACAGAAGGGCTTGTTGTTTCCCAAGAGATTTTGGAAATTTGCGGATCGAGAGAGCTTCAAAAATACTTGGTTAACCAGGTACAAGAGGTCTATCGTCTGCAGGGGGTTGATATCAACGATAAGCACATTGAGATTATCGTGCGTCAAATGCTTCAAAAAGTCCGTATCACCGATCCGGGCGATACAACATGCTTGCATGGCGAAGATATCGATAAAAAGGCCTTCTACGAGCTCAACCGCAAGGCGATGGAAGAGGGGGGCAAGCCTGCGCAAGCAGCTCCGGTTCTCCTTGGTATTACCCGAGCGTCTTTGGGCACGGAGTCATTCCTTTCGGCGGCTTCCTTCATGGAAACAACGAGAATCTTGACAGAAGCTTCTTGCGAGAGCAAGACAGATTATCTTCTCGATACAAAAGCGAACCTAATCATGGGTCATATGATCCCTGCAGGTACCGGTTATGAGTATCACAAGAAGGTCAATAAGTTTATTGATGATCAAGCAGAAGCGTTGGATATCGACTTTGTTTCTGAAGTTGTGACGCGCTAAGAAATTCTTAAGACTAAAACCTACATTTCTGAAAAGAGATGTAGGTTTTTTTTATTTCTCAATTCTTCGTTTATTTTCCTCTGAGCCGGATATAAAATTTAAAACGCAAAGACGCCAAGCCGCGAACACGCAAAGAGAGATTATACCAATCGCAGCAAATAAATTCATATTTAAGCGCGTCAAAGCGTCGAAAATCGAAGATCGTAAGTGGCATAGTATGAAGTCATACAATGCCACTTACGATCTTCGATTTATCGACAGCTTTCACGCGGCTTAAATATGAATTTATTTGCTGCGTTTGGTATTAGACCTCTTGCGTAACCTAGGTTACGCAAGAGGTCTATTGTTTGTGTTGAGGGGAATTTGGTGTTGGTTTAAAATTACAAGGATATGAAAAAGATAATTATTTTATTTGTAGTGACTCTTTCTCTATTTTCTCAGGAACGGATGAGATTGAATGAAATACAAGAGTCTCCGACTTTTGTGGATGATGAGCAGAAATTTAAAACGGGTCTTTTCCCTTATCTTAGCTTGCCTTTGCCTACTGTGGGAGGATCTTACCGATGGGATCGTCAGGCGGTGGATGTGTCTGTGGGGGTTCTTGGTGTGGACTGTGCTTACTCGAAGATTGCGTATTTTAACAAAAGCGCAATAGCAGCTACTTCTCAAGGATTTTACTCTTCTATGGGCATAGGGGGAGGCGTTACTCTCTTTGGGCTTATATTCGCTGGGTGGGTATTTACAGACGTTACTCCGAAATTTATTCTTCCTATACGAGCAGGATATCAGGGAACCGTCGGGTTTGTTGATCTAGGTATACAGATTACTTATTGTCCAGGAAGTTCGTTACTGGATATCCCTTGTCCTTTACCTGAACTTCGTGGAGGATTCTGTTTCTGAAAATAGAAGAGATGCCCGTTTTACGAAGAAACGGGCTTATTTTTAGTTCAAGGCTAAGAACTTTTCTAACTTCACGATGTCTTTGACAAAGTTGCGGATCCCTTCGCTGAGTTTCTCCGTTGCCATTGCATCTTCATTCAGCATGTAACGGAAGGTTTTCTCATCGAGATGGAGCTTTTCCATTTTGCAGTGGGCTGCTTTTTCCGGATTTAATTTTCTTGTGAGCGGATCTCTACTTGTTTTTAACTCTTCTAGAAGTGAGGGGGCGATGGTGAGTAGGTCACAGCCGGCAAGTTCTAAGATTTCTTCTTTATTTCTAAAGGAAGCGCCCATGATCTGGGTCTTGTAGCCAAATTTTTTGTAGTAGTTATAGATCGTTGTCACTGATTTTACGCCGGGATCTTCGGCTGGCGGATAAGAGGCGACATTTTCGCTTTTCTTATACCAGTCAAGGATTCTTCCCACAAAAGGGGAGATGAGTGTAGCTTTCGCCTCTGCGCAGGCAATGGCTTGCGCAAGGCTAAAGAGGAGGGTCATATTGCAATGGATCCCTTCTTTCTCAAGCCTTTGGGCTGCAACTATCCCTTCCCAGGTAGAGGCAAGTTTGATGAGGACCCTTTTTCGGTCGATCCCGGCTGCTTCGTAAAGAGATATGAGGGTGCGCGCTTTTTCAACGCTCCCTTCAATGTCAAAAGAGAGTCTTGCATCCACCTCTGTTGAGACCCTTCCCGGAACGATTTTAAGGATTTCTAGTCCGAAATTGACAAATACCTTGTCGAGGATATGGGCATTTTGGTTTTTGGACTGCTTTTTTCCGTAACGGACTGCCTCATCGAGAAGATGCTTATACTGAGGCTTTTGGCTTGCAGCGTAGATGAGTGATGGATTCGTTGTGGAATCCGTTGGGCTGTATTGTTTTAAAGATTCGAAATCCCCGGTGTCAGCAACAACGATAGTAACCTTTTTGAGCGCATCTAACTGGTCCATTTCTAGTGTCCTTTTTTCCTTAAGAGAATATCGAATTTTTTTCTTATCTGCAATCTTTAGAACCTGTTCAATCTCTAAGCTTCTGTCGATTTTGGGGTTCTTTTGGGCCGATTTTCCATTCTTTTTCGAGGGGTAATAACGATGAGTTGATATTACCCCTCAAAAAAGAATCGAAAATCGGCCCAAAATAACCCCCAAAATCGACGAAGCCTTAGATATTGAACGGGTTCTTAGGGAGTGGTTGTTGGTGCCGGGTTGTTATCTACGAGAGCGCAAAGTGCTGCAATTCCGATAAATAGACCAATGCCCCACCCCATCATAGATAAGACGGTCGAATCTCTTTGCGCGCAGCTCTCTTTTTGACACCTACGCTTTTTGGACGTATTTGGTTCGGACGGCTCCTGCGCAGCAAGGCTTGTCGTACAAAAAACAATCATGAGAATAGATGAAAAGGTCTTGCGCATCTGAGATCCTCCTGGCACTGGGCCCTCTTCAGAGTTTTCTCATAGAAAAGAATTATTTGCAATAGGGGAGAGCAAACTCAAAGTCGGGTGCTAAGAGCCTTAATAGTTTATACCGTTCGTAATTGAAGAATCGGCGTTTGGACGGGATTGAAAGCTGTCAATAAATCGATTAAAAAAAGGGGGGTTGTATTCACTCAATACTAGCCCCCCTTTTTTTAATCGATTTTTGACGCTTTGAACCCGTCCAAACGCCGATTGTTCAATTACGAACGGTATAGAGGCTGCGAAATGTTTTCACAGCCTCTTGAGCCGTTCTTGTAAGGCTTATCTGTTTGAATAAGACGTTGGTGAAGACGCTGCGCTCGCTGCTGTAAGTCCAACAACTGTTCCCAAAACAGCCAAGCCAACCAAGCCTATTCCCCAGCAGAAGTCATCGTTCTGGGTGTTGTTTCTTGGGGCTGGAGGTCTGCTTGGTGTGTTGTTTTGCGCTTGCGCTACGTTTCCAGAGAGCAATGCTGCGAAAGCGAGTAGAGTGATAAATTTTTTCATGGGTTTCTCCTGTTTTTTTATCAGTTCAAGGCCTTTTGCATCGAGGGTTCCTCGCGATGTTAGACCAGGAAATAGTTATCATATCTTTTTTTCAATTATTTGCTAGAAAATTGATGAAAAGTTTTTTAGGCTCCTTGGAACCTGTTCAAAATCTAAGGCTTCGTCGATTTTGGAGGTTATTTTGGTCGATTTTCCATTTTTTTTCGGGGGGGTAATAACGATGAGTTCATATTATACCATTTATGAGAAATAACTTTGAGTTGTAGTATCGTCTAGCACGTCATCTTTGAACGATCCTTTCTCGCTGATATTCAAGAATATCAGCTTCGAAACGATCGTCCAAATCTGACGTACTATCCGACGCTACAACTCAAAGTTATTTCTCATAAATGGTATTACCCCCCGAAAAAAAAAGGAAAATCGGCTCAAAAAACCCCAAAAATCGACAGAAGCTTAGATATTGAACAGGTTCCTGGAAAAATAGTTGCGACAAAAAGTTCGGTATCTAGTAAAATCTGTATTTTCGTCGAAGAGGATACATCCATGAAGGGCTTAGAGACAGGCAAAGATAAAATTCAGAAAATTTGCGACATATTGAAAAGCGAGACCTTAGAGCCTGCAAAGCAAGAGGCTCGGGAGATCGTTGAAAATGCCCGTCTTCAGGCTGCGGAGATTGTGAAGGCAGCTGAAATAGAAGCCGAGCAGATGCGGAAAACCGCCACCCAAGAAATGGATGAGCGAGGGAAAGTATTTCAAGCGTCTTTGCAGATCGCTTGCAGGCAAGGTCTTGAGCTTCTCAAGCAAAAGATTGAAGAAAAATTATTCGACGGGCAGCTGTCCGATCTCGTGCTTAAAGAGATGGCAGACCCTAAGTTTATCGCTCATTTAATCGATTCTTTTATGAAATCCATGGAAGAAAAGGGGATCGAAGAAGAGTTTATTGCAGTGATTCCAAAAAGCATTTCTCCTAGAAGCATTAATCTCCTTCTCGGAGCGCAAATTTTAGAAAAACTCCAAAACCAAACTGTGGTTCTAGGCGATTTTGCCGGCGGCGTTCAGATTCGAATGAAAGAAAGGCAAATCACCATCGATATTTCCGATGCGACCGTGCGCGAGCTCATTGCCGGATACATTCGGCGCGATTTCCGAGAGATGATTTTTAACGTATAGGCGATTTTGATGGCTAGGTATTATTTTTTAGCAACGGCTCTCCCTCCTTTATCGCTAAAGGTAATGCCTGAAATCACATTTAAGGAATTTCGCGATTATGTCTCGATGAATTTGACGGCTAAAGACTTGGAAAAATTCCTCCTTCTTTTGGAGCCGATCGATTTATACAACATCAAGGCCCTTTGGCTTGGACTCCCAATAGACGACAGGGGGACAAAAACTTCCAAAGAATTGGAAGAGGCTCTTTTGGTTCGCGACGGATTGCCGGAGTATGTAACAGATTTTTTAGATGCGTATGAATCTGTCACGGATCGTCTCCGCTATTTCCCTTCTTTATATGCATCGATGTATCGACAGGAAGGGAAAAGGTTTTTAGCAAAATATTACGCGTTTGAAAGAGAGGTTCGTTTAGTCTTAACGGCTTTGAGAGCGAAGAAGGCAGGGAGGGATATTTTGAGGGAATTGCAGTTTGAAGATCCCCAAGATCCTGTGATTGCGCAAATTTTAGCTCAAAAAGACGCTCCGGATTACACGCCTCCTATGGAATATGAGGACTTAAAAGCGATTTTTATAGAAAATAGTTCCGATCCTCGGAAATTATCCGAGGCAGTTTTGAAATATCGCTTTGAGAAGATTGGGGAGTGGGAAGAAAATGAACACTTTACCTTGGATCGAATTTTAGCTTATGCTGCAAGGTTGCTGATTTTGGAAAGCTCGTTCTTTCTCGATCAGGAAAAGGCAAGCATGGCAGTGGAAGAATTGAGCAAATATGGCTAAAGCAACAGGTGTCGTAGTTCAGGCTTTTGGAAACCTTTTACACGTCCGTTTTGACGGGTCGATTCGTCAAGGCGAAATGGCGCGTATCCATGTAGGGGATGAACATCTTCTGGCAGAGGTGATTGAAATTGCCGGTAACGAAGCGAAATTACAAGTTTTTGAAGATACCCGCGGAATTAAATTCAATTCGCCCGTTCGGTTTGATGACCACCTTTTGGAAGCGGAGTTGGGTCCCGGTCTTTTGACCTCCATCTTTGATGGACTGCAAAATCCTTTGGAAAAAGTGGCCACAGCAACAGGGCTCTATTTATCCAGAGGTGTTTATTTGCCGCCGCTTGACCGAGAAAAATTATGGGAGTTTACCCCTGTTGCCAAGGTGGGCGATGAACTCATCAGAGGCGATACGTTAGGATCCGTTCCGGAAGGGAGATTCCCTCATCTCATCATGGTTCCGTTTTCTTTCTTTGGGAAAGTGAAAATTACCTCCGTTGCTAAGGCAGGCTCCTACACGATCGAAACGGTGATCGCTGAGGGAGAAGACGAAAAAGGGCAAAAAGTTTCCTTCAAGATGGTCCAAAGATGGCCGGTGAAGAATGCTTTGATCGAAGGGAAAAGGCTTCGTCCGACCCGGATGATGGATACAGGACTTAGAATTCTCGATACCCAGTTTCCTGTCCTTAAGGGAGGGACTTTTTGCTCTCCGGGCCCTTTTGGCGCGGGCAAAACGGTCATGCAGCACCACCTGTCAAAATATTCTGATGTGGACATCGTTGTCATCGTTGCCTGTGGCGAAAGAGCGGGCGAAGTCGTAGAAGTGCTGAGAACATTTCCCGATTTAATCGATGCTCATACCAATGAGCCTTTGATGAATCGAACGTCGATGATTTGCAACACCTCCTCTATGCCGGTTGCCGCAAGAGAAGCCTCTGTTTACATGGGAGCTGCCATTGCTGAATATTATCGGCAGATGGGCCTTGATGTTTTATTGCTTGCTGACTCGACTTCCCGTTGGGCGCAGGCGATGCGCGAAATGTCGGGAAGACTTGAGGAAATTCCGGGGGAAGAGGCTTTTCCTGCCTATTTGGCCTCTAGAATCTCTGCTTTTTATGAAAGATCGGGAGAACTCTTGCTTCGGAATGGAAAAGAGGGCTCTTTAACTATTGGCGGCAGCGTCTCTCCTGCGGGCGGAAACTTTGAAGAGCCTGTGACGCAAGCGTCGCTTGCCATTGTCGGCGCTTTTCATGGACTTTCTAGGGCCAGATCCGATGCGCGGAGATATCCTGCGATTGATCCATTAATTTCTTGGACGAAATATTTAGAACAAACCGGCAAGCAATTAGATAAAGAGCTTGGGTCTTGGGCGGATAAGGTAAAAAATGCCGCGGTCTTTATGCGGCGCGGCGATGAGATCGGCAAGAGGATGGAAGTCGTAGGCGAGGAAGGGGTTGCTCTTTCCGATATGGTGATCTATCTGAAGTCAGAGCTTTATGAATTTTGCTATTTACAGCAAAACGCATTTGATAAAGAAGATGCCTATTGCCCGCTTGAAAGACAGATTGAAATGTTCCGTTTGATTCAGATGATTTTTGATGCGGTATTCGAATTTGATGCGCACGATATCGCAAGAAGCTTTTTCTTGGGTCTGCAAAATGAAATAAAAAATATGAATTTTCTTCCCTTCCGCTCGCAAAGTTACAATGCGGCGATGGCAGCTGTGCAAGAAAAAATTAAACAGCATGGAACTTCGAGGGCGATATGAGGAAAGTATACGACCGAATCATTGATATGCGAGGAAACCTGATCACTGTGGCTGCAGTTGGTGTCCGCCTTGGCGAAGTTGCCCGTATTCATAAATCCAATGGGACAACGACCTACGCCTCTGTCCTTAGATTTGATGATGATTTAGTGACTTTACAGGTCTTTGAAAACACGCGCGGGATTTCAACGGGCGATCAAGTGGCCTTTTTAGGCAAACAAATACAAGCGATCTTCACGCAATCGCTTTTAGGCAGACGTTTTAATGGGGCGGGCGAACCGATTGATGATGGACCTAAGGTATTTGGAGATCTAGTGGATCTGGGAAGCCCCTCGTTTAATCCGACGCAAAGGATTGTCCCTCGCGAAATGGTGCGGACAAATATTCCCATGATCGATGTGTTCAATTGCCTTGTAAAATCGCAAAAAATACCGATTTTTTCCGTTGCAGGAGAGCCGTATAACAATTTGATGATGCGGATTGCCAACCAAACCGATGTGGATGTTGTCGTCCTCGCCGGCATGGGGCTTCGCTTTGATGACTACGCGGCATTCATCGACAATTCAGAGAGAGCAGGTTCCATTGAAAAAACGGTGATGTATATCCATCAAGCGACAGATCCTGCTGTCGAATGTTTGCTTGTTCCTGATATGGCCTTGGCAGTTGCTGAAAAATTTGCCATCGAAGGAAAAGACGTTCTTGTTTTGATGACAGATATGACAGCCTTTGCAGACGCAATTAAGGAAATTGCGATCACAATGGATCAAATTCCTGCAAATCGGGGATATCCGGGGTCTCTCTATTCCGATTTAGCTTCCCGCTATGAAAAAGCGGTCGATATCGAGGGTAGCGGGTCGATTACGATTTTGTCTGTGACGACCATGCCCGGCGGCGATGTGACCCACCCGGTTCCTGATAATACGGGATATATCACTGAGGGGCAGTTTTACTTGCATGGAGGATCGATTGATCCTTTCGGCTCCCTTTCTCGATTGAAACAGCAAGTCATTGGAAAGGTCACGCGCGAAGATCATGGAGATCTTGCCAATACGATGATCCGTCTGTATGCCGATTCAAAAAAGGCGAGAGAGCGGCAGGCGATGGGATTTCGGTTGTCTCGGTGGGATGAAAAATTGCTCCGCTATTCTTTCCTTTTTGAAGAGAGAATGATGAATCTTTCTGTGAATATGCCTCTTGAAAAAGCGTTAGATCTTGGGTGGCTTACCTTGGCGGAATGTTTTGACCTTGAAGAAGTGGGCGTGAAAAAACAAATGGCCGACAAATACTGGCCCAGAGAGGCGTCAGGGCGGTGATTCATGACATTGAAGCTGACTAAAAATGAATTGCGCAATCAGCAGACGCGCCTTTCTCAGTTTCTTGCGTTTCTCCCCACGTTGCAGTTAAAGAAAGCGATGCTTCAATTCGAAGTTTCTGCAGCTTCAATGGAAATATCTCGATTGATTGAAGAGATGCGGCTTGTTCGCCACCAAGTAGAAGAATTTGCCCCTTTTCTTTTAGAGAAAGTAGAGGTCAATCTTATTTCCTATGCAGATGTGATCCATGTCAAAAAGCAATATGAGAATATAGCAGGAGTAGAGATTCCTATTTTTGATAGCATCGTTTTTCGAGATCCGGAATATGCTCTTTTTGATACCCCTGTGTGGACAGATCAAGCCACTGAAACTTTGCGCGAATTTGCAACGGCAAGAGAAAAAATTAGTATCGCCGAAGAGAAGAAAAGAGCTTTGGAAAAAGAGCTTCGCGCCGTGTCTATACGCGTGAATCTTTTTGAGAAAATTTTGATTCCTAGATCCCAGCAAAATATTAAGAAAATCCGGATCTTTTTAAGCGATCAGCAGCTTTCTTTAGTTGCTCAAGCTAAAGTGGCGAAGAAAAAAATAGCGATGAAGAAGGCGGAGCGATGATTATTGATGTAGAAAAATATCTCATCTTCGGCAGCAAGACCGATATGGATCTTTTTTTCTCGCTTGCCCAAAGGGGTGGGTTTTTGGAGTTCATCAGCCCCACAAGGAGAAAAACGCTTGAGCTTCCGCAGATTGCCAAGACTTTTTTGTCCGCGATTAAGATCGCTAAACATTATCCGATCCATCCGCAGGAAGCGCCTCCGTCAGATTTAACGATTGATGAAATCGCCGCAAAAATCGTTTCCATGAAGGGAGAAGAAGACGCTCTCTTTGAGGAAGAAAGGATGCTTGTGGCTGAAATTGCCCGCATTTCTGCCTTTGGCGATTTTTCAAGGCCCGATTTAGACCTGCTTGAAAATGAGACCAGGCGGATTTTTCAATTTTTTTGTATGAAGAGCGATCTTGTTGCTGAAGTGGCTTTGCCTCCTGAATTAATCCATGTCGGCACAGAATATGATTTGGACTATTTTTTAGCGATTAATGAAGAGAGGAAACAATATCCCAAAATGATCGAAATATTGATCGATCGTCCTGTTGGAGAATTAAGAGAGCGCCTTTTGGCCATGCGCGAAGAGATTGCCAAAATCGAAAGCGATATCAGAGCCTATTCTAATTACTTTCCGTCTTTGCAGGAGGGACTTTCTGAGGCTTTAGATGCGCACCATCTTCAAATGGCAAAACACAATGCAACGCTTAAGTTGGAAGGGCTATTTGCGATCGAGGCGTGGGTCCCTTCGACTCGAGTGAAATCGCTTTTAGGACTCATTAGCGAACTTAATGTGGAGTGTGAAAAAATCTCCATTGAGAAAAAGGATTTCATTCCGACCTATTTCGAAAATATAGGGCCTGCCAAAATTGGCGAGGATATCCTCCATATTTTTGATACCCCATCGCATACGGATAAAGATCCTTCGATGTGGATTTTAGTGTTTTTCTCCCTCTTTTTTGCGATGATCGTTGCGGATGCGGGTTACGGTCTCATTTTTCTTCTCTTCTCCCTTTTCCTTAAGTTTAAATTCCCAAATCTTCATGGCGTGAAAAGGAGAATGGTGAAATTGAGCCTCATTTTGTCTGTTTGCGCAATTTTCTGGGGCGTTCTGACTTCTTCCTATTTCGGGATTGCGTTTGCTCCGGACAGCCGTGTGCAAAAAACATCGGTGATCGGCTATCTAGCCAAGCAAAAGGCCTCGTATCATCTTGCGATGAAAGATGACGCATATGAAGAAGTTTTAAAAAAATATCCGGCGGTCATATCTGCAAAAACGGGTGAGCAGATGCTTGTGGAGGCAAAAGCCGTGACTGGAAATGTCACATCCTATCCGGTATTTAATGAATTTTCAGAGAATATTTTACTCGAATTTTCTTTCCTGATTGGGATTATCCATATCAGCCTTTCATTTTTTCGCTATTTAGGGCGCAATTGGTCGGGTCTTGGCTGGGTATTATTCATGGTGGGGGGGTATTTGTATTTTCCTTCGATGATCAATGCCACTGTTCTTGTCAATTTTATGGGCTGGATTTCAAAGCCGGACGCGTACCTTTGGGGTTTTCGTCTCTTATTTGGCGGGATTGGCCTTGCCTTTTTGGCAGCGCTCATTCAAAGGAAGTGGGGCGCTTTTCACGAGCTTTTACATGCGGTGCAGGTTTTTGCAGACACCCTTTCTTACTTGCGACTCTACGCGCTTGCTTTAGGCGGTATGGTGATGGCGCATACATTTAATGACGCTCTAGGGATTAATCCCGGCATTTTTGTGACTGTCTTGATTATGGTTTTTGGACATTCGGTGAATATCGCGATTTGTCTCATGGGAAGCGTAGTTCACGGACTTCGTTTAAACTTTTTAGAATGGTTTCATTATAGTTTTGAAGGCGGGGGGAGACTTTTTAACCCTCTTAAATTACACAAACTGAAATAGGAGAACAATATGGATATGATCGGACCTGCAATCGTTTTGGGACTTGGATGTATGGGCAGCGCGATTGGTTGCGGGATTGCCGGAATGGCCTCCCACGGGGCGATGACGCGAGTGGAAGAGGGACATGGAAAATTTATTGGACTCTCTGCAGCGCCCTCTACGCAAGCGATCCTTGGCTTTATTCTTATGGTATTGATGAAGAATGCCTTGAGAGCGGGAACTCTGGATCCGGTCAGTGCGATAGGCATTGGTCTTTTTGTGGGGCTTGCTTTGCTTATTTCTGCATTTTATCAAGGGCGCTGCGCTGCCACAGCAATTCAAGCGACAGCAAAACAGCCGGCCGTGTTTGGGAAGGCGTTTTTGGCGATCGCGATCGTTGAATCGTTTGCGATCTTTGCCTTTATTTTTGGCCTTCTTTTGATTTCTTAAAATATTTTTATTGCCCGGCTCTGTACTGGACAAAAAAATTTGAAACGCAAAGACGCAAAGAAAAATAAACTTGGCGTCTTTGCGTTTCAATTTTTTTGTCCAGTACAATCTGAATTTTTGGTTAGTAATTAATTGCTTAATATTTGGTGGTTTGTTGTATTTAATTTGCAATATATGTATATTGATTGCAAAATTATTTGGTGAGGTACTTGTGAGTGTTTCTTTAGAGATAGATAATGATAAACTGATTGCATTTTCTGATTTTGAGGTAAGAGCTCCGGAGTCGCAGCCCACCATCCTCGAACTGGTAAAAAAAATAGAGGCGCTAGGAAAGCTTTTAGAAGAAAATCAATCGACTTTGGCTGCCCATCGGGTAGTTGATTTAACGCAAATTGCTAGCCGAGTGATGTCATCTACTGTCCAAATCGAAATGATGCGCACAGCAAATACTTTGTATAGTGAAAATCAGATGCAATCTGTGGGCCGTGCCCATGCATCAGGTTTTCTGATAACACCTGATGGGTATATTCTGACCAATCACCATGTCGTTAATGGGGCTGAGAAAATTAAGGTGATTTTTGGGCAGACCGGGCGATCATTTTTCCCTCAACTGATTGGTTCGGATCCGGAAACAGATATTGCCGTTCTAAAGATTGAGGGAGAGGATCATCCCTATATTTCTTTTGCTAATTCAGATCAAGTTCAGGTAGGGGAAAGTGCGATCGCAATAGGGAATCCTTTGTGTTTTAGAGATGTTTTAACATTTGGAATTGTTGCCGGAAGGGCGTCAGGACTTCATAATGCCTTGGTAGATTCTCTATACACCCAGAGAGATGTCGGAGTTTATGCGGATTATATTTTGACGGACACTTGGGGGAGTTTTGGAAGCTCAGGAGGACCTATTCTGAATTGTGATGGGGGTCTAATTGGGATTCAGTCAAAAGGGTTGGATGGGATGGCAGCGAATATAGCTAGCAATACCGTGTATCAAGTAGTCGAAGAGCTCATGAAAAATGGGCATGTGACAAGATCTTGGCTTGGGGCAAGGCTTTGGACTGTAGATGACGATCTCATTTCGATGCTCCGTTTAGAAAATATTTCTCAGCCTATGCTTATTGTGAGCGATATGTTGAAAGATTCTCCGGCGCAGCTTGCGGGTCTTAAAAAAGGGGACGTGATTCTTGGATACAATGACATTCCCATTACGACCGACTCTAATTTTTTCACCGATCTTGCCATGAGAACAAAGCCCGGCTCTGAACTTAAATTATCGATTATCCGAAAAGGCGAACCTATGGATATTTTGGTCGTTTTGGGTTCTCGTTTGGTTGGTGTGACTACACCCGTCGATCGATTGGGCATTTGCGTTGAAAACTTAGACAATGAGAAATTCTACTGGTGTGATCTTGATTCGAATATTCAAGGGGTCCTCGTTGCTGAAGCAAAAGTGGGGCGTACAGGCCTTCGTCCTGCGGATGTAATTACCGGTGTGGTTTTGGAGCTGGGCCAAGAAATTCCTGTTAGAAATGTGGATGAGTTTCTAAAGGTCATCGAAGAGATAAAAGACCAAACGGTTTCTTTGGTCGTTCGATCTCCGGATCAAAGTAGACAAAGATATTTATTCGTACATCTTTAAAGCTATCTCTTTGAGCTGTCTTTCGGTGTGAGCTAGAGTTTGCTCCAGATTTTGGACAATTTCTTGCGGCGCTCGGGCGCGAAAGTCGGGATTGTCCAATTTCGCTTTCGTGCTCATCTCAAGTTTTTCAAGTCTTTCTTTCTCTTTTTTAAGGCGCGCCTTCTCCCGTTCTTTGAGAGATTCCGGAATTGGGATAAAGAGCTTAATCGACCCCACTACGCCGGTTGCTCCAAACGCAGTTTGATCTTGATCTGTAAACGTGATGTTAGCTGTTGGCGTTAGAGCAAGGAGAATTGTTTGGTTCTCTTTCGCTTTAGCCGTTTCTTCTCTCTTGCCAATCACGTAAAGGTCTGTTTTTTCTGAAGGGGGGATTTGCATTTCTGTCCGGATATTGCGAACAGTTCGAACCAGTTCATTCATGAATGCAAAATCATTTTCTGTCCCTGTGTCGATATCATCAACATTGAGTAGTTTTGGGAAGGGCGCTACGATACATGCTTGGGAAAGAAGCGCTTTTATCGTGTCCTGCGTATATGCATCCGCATCTCTTAAGTGAACATTCGAAAAGAGGGCTTTGATGTTTTGGAAAATCTCTTCTGTGATGAAGGGGGCAATCGGGTGGAGTGTTCGAATGATGCTTGTGAGGAGAATCACAAGAAGTTTTTGTTTATTCAGACGCAGCTCCGGACTTCCCGTTTTTCCAAAGAGGACAGGTTTTGAGAGCTCTACGTAGACAGAACAAAAATCATTCCAGAAAAATTCATAAGCATTTGTTGCAGCCTTATCAAAGGCATACTCTTCGAAGTTTTTATTAATCTCCCGAGACGTTCTATTCAAAACGGACAAAATCCATCGATCTTCCAGTGTGAAAAGATGGGGATTGATCCCGCTTGATAATTGTTCTGAGGTGATCCCCTCAACATTCATCAAAACAAATCTGGCGCCGTTCCAAATCTTATTGGCAAAATTCTTAAATTCTTCAAAACGTCTTTGATCCAGGTCGATCTGTCTTGCATGCGTTGTGCTTGAACATAGAGCAAACCGAACAGCATCGGTCCCGTATTCATCGATCATCGCTAGTGGGTCGATCACGTTCCCTTTTGTCTTCGACATTTTTTCCCACTTCGACTCCACGCCGCTTTCCTGTGGCGCGCCAAGATCGTATTTTTTCTTCTCTTCGCCAGTGATGTAGGTAACTGAGCCGTCAACGCCTGTCCGCCAATACGATTTTCCGTAGATGAGACCGTGCATAAACGTCTCTTTGAACGGAACTTCATCGGTGAGGTATTCTCCCATCATGATCATCCGCGCAACCCAGAAAAACAAAATATCGTGCGCCGTGACGAGTGTAGATGTGGGGTAGAACTTTTTGAAATCAGCTGTCTTATCCGGAAAGCCAAGCGTGCTCAAAGGCCAAAGGGCCGAGGAAAACCATGTGTCGAGTACGTCACAATCTTGCGTCCATGAAGAGGGGTCCTTCTCGACTTCAGGAGGAAGTCCTTCTCCGTCAAAGCAAATCATCTCGTTTGGGTTGCTTGTGTTATACCAGATGGGGATCCGGTGGCCCCACCACAATTGTCTAGAAATGCACCAATCGCGCAAATTTTCGATCCAATGGAAGTAGGTAGCCTCCCAGTGGGGTGGGATGAGTTTAATCCGTTTTTCGGCCACTGCAGACATTAATCTCTTTTTAAAATGGCCCATTTTGATGAACCATTGCTTGGAGAGATAAGGCTGCAAAATCGCTTTAGATCGGTAAGAGAGGCCCACTCTCAGCGTGTGGGGTTCGATCTTTTCGATGAGCCCTAAGTGTTTGAGTTCTTGGACGATTTTTTCTCTCGCCTCTTCGATAGAAAGGCCTGCAAATTGTCCTCCCTGTTCGTTGATGCGCGCGTCGGGGGTCAAAATATTGAGGAGGGGGAGATTGTGGCGTCTACCCGTTTCAAAGTCGTTGAAATCGTGGGCCGGCGTGATTTTTACAGCGCCGGAGCCAAATGCAGGATCTACAAAAGTGTCAGCGATGATCGGGATCTGTCTTTTCGAGAGGGGAAGAGAGACGTGCTTGCCGATCAAATCTTTATATCTGGGGTCTTCCGGATGGACTGCCACCGCGGTGTCTCCGAGCATCGTCTCGGGTCTTGTCGTTGCAACGACAATAAACCCATGTTCAACAGGATAGCGAATATGCCAGAGGAATGAGCTTTTTTCTTCATGTTCTACTTCGTCGTCGGATAGAGCGGTTTGGGTGACAGGGTCCCAGTTGACGAGATAGTCGCCTTGGTAAATGAGTTTTTCATCAAACATTTTCTTAAAGCAGGTCCGGACCGCTTTATTGCACCCCTCGTCCATGGTAAAGCGAAGGCGCGACCAGTCGCACGAACAGCCGAGTTTTTTGATCTGGCCTAAAATTTGGTGCTCGCTTTTTTCTTTCCAATCCCAAACATGCTGTAAAAATTCTTCTCGTCCGAAATCTTTACGCCGCTTGCCCGTCTCGGCAAAGAGTCTTTTTTCAACAACTCCCTGGGTGGCAATCCCGGCATGGTCTGTTCCCGGAATCCAGAGGGTTTCGTAGCCCTGCATCCGCTTAAGTCGAATCAAAATATCTTGGATTGTGTCCACAAGCGCGTGGCCCATGTGGAGGGCGCCGGTGACATTCGGCGGGGGGATGACGATACAGTAAGGATTTTTTTTAGAGGTCGGATCCGCCTTGAACAACCCTTCCTGCTCCCAAAAGGTATACCATTTTTCTTCGACGAGTTTCGGGTCATAGGATTTGGAAAGAGAGGTCATGGGTAGGTTTCCGCTTAAAAATTGAAAAGGATTATAACGCCCTTAGCCCAAGGAGTCAAATCTTCAATTGGAAGGGGTGTAATTAAAAATGTTAGCCGCATAGAAAAAATAAATGAACAGGATGGCCATGAAGCATGGCGGCAGGTTCTTTGGGAAGCGTAATACCAAACGCAGCAAATAAATTCATATTTAAGCCGCGTGAAAGCTGTCGATAAATCGAAGATCGTAAGTGGCATTGTATGACTTCATACTATGCCACTTACGATCTTCGATTTTCGACGCTTTGACGCGGCTTAAATATGAATTTATTTGCTGCGATTGGTATAAGCCAGGATGAATCTTTTTT
>CAZQNB010000004.1:0-6410 GCA_964594545.1 uncultured bacterium
ACGGTTATTTGCTTCGTATTTTCCTAATGGAATTCCAACGTCCTCCAAGATTTTTAAGCACGAGCCCACTGAAAAGCCTCCGATTCCTGTTTCTGTGAATAGATATCCAAATGCACTCAAATGCATAGAATCGATCTTTTCTCAACTGCAAAAAGGAGAAACCCCCAACAAATCTTTGATGTTACCGGAAGCAATCATCCAAAAATCTCTCGCCTTATCCACCTCTTCTTTAGAAGGAGATCGGAACCCACTTCTCCCTCAAACGCAATCGACAAAAAATCGAGAAGCCCCGATCTACTTAACGGAAAGGACATCACAAAGCGCATCTTCCTCCAAAGAACAAATGATCCCTGTATTTAAACCCGGGAAAGATAATTCCGACAGCACGCCCCGCGCGGGCGTGACATTCCAAGAGATGCTTTTTGTGATGATTTTACTTGTTCTCTTTGCTAAATCAAAACAGGCATCAAACGAAGACCCCTTGGATATCGTTGAGCACATCACCGCAAATAATTCTGCGATTTTGCCAGTTGTTGAAAAGCTGATGCAAGAGATTGAAGAAGAGTCTCAAGAGAAGCTTTTAGATCCTGAAATCAAAAGAGCTCCCATCAACTTTCTCCCTCTTTTTAAAACACCAACAAAGAACCTGACCCTTGAGAAAGAATTAGTATTTGGAACAGTTGAGAAAACCGCAGAGCAAACCACCCATGATTCCAAATCTTTAAGAGCTATTCACAAAAGAAGATGGGACTCAGCTAAAGACTTGAGAAAGAGCCCATGGGCTCGCATATTACCAACAAAGATTCAATTGATCCCAATCTCCAATATCCGCCAGAACCCCCTCGAGATATTTAAGGATCGAAAAAACAAAATCCCAACACCCCGAACGGGCACAAAAGCCAACACAACCCCTAGAATTCCCCATCTTCCCATATCAGGTTCGAAAAAAACCAAGACAAGCCGAACCCCAAGGGCATTTGTTTTTATCCCCAACAAAACCCCTCGAACTCCGAAAGCAACCGGTCGAAAAACAACAACCCCCAGAATACTTCAGCAAGCAAGTCAAAAGCCCCATCGTCCATACGATCTCAAACCAGTAGGACACAACGTATCTATTCAGACCGAGCAAACACCCGAGTCCCCAGCTCTAAGAAGACAAACAACTTCTCCTCCATTAATTTCGAATGTTACTACCGCCTTCCGGAGAAGCATCTCCAATGAAGTCTCTAAAACAAGCACAATAAGCCGCAACAGTACCCGTTCTTCCGGTTATAATTCAGAAGTTTCGTCAAGATACAAGTTTGTGCCGAGAGAAGGGGACAGACAGGGTCAATATATAGCAGTATCTTTGAGAAACGTAATAAATACGGCCGAAAAAACTTTTTCTACAAAAGTACAAACCAAGACGGCAACAAAGCTCACTAAATATGTTAAAGCTTACTTAGACAGAAGGATTGTAGGAACCCAAATTGCATATAAGCAGAACGACACTTGGTATATTGCAGAACAGCGTCTAGAGGAAATCTTAAATGAGTACGCTACTTCCCAACAAAAACCGCAACGCTTTACAAGGAATTGATTTGCGATGGTTTGAACCTGTCCAAACGCCGATTCTTCAATCGGAACGAGTATATTAAAAAAATAACTGCAGTTGTTAGATAATTTTCAACGCTATAAATTGTTTCCTTATTATGAGTTTTTTATGATCCGTCTGTCAACTCCTTTACTGCGCATGTTCGCCTCCTCCCCAATCTTGTTCCCCCCCTCCCGAACGACCTGGGAAAAAATACAAGAAGTAACGCAAACGCTTAGAAAGACAGAAACCCATACCTGGCCGGAAACGCCATTCTCTGTTTCCCGTTTTTTTTCCTCTTTGCTCCCTTCGGATCTTCAGGGTTCTACAGAGTATCAACGGGGGAAAGCAGAAGGATACGCGCAAGGGTACAGAGAGGGTGTGAAAAAAGGGATATCCCTAACTGCGCTTTATGGCACCTCACTGATCGGCGTCGCCACCATCATTCATCGCTTGAGAGGAGAAAAATAGCAGGATAAAAATAATGACTTCTCTCATCCTGACCATCCTAAAATCCTGCTATTTTTCTCTTTTATGCAACAAAGCCCTTTTGGTGTTATTCCGTTAGTTTTTTCAATTCCTCTACTAAATCGCCAAAACGTTTTAAAGCAGCTGCAATCGGCTCCGGCCGAAGCATGTCAACACCTGCTTCCCGCAATATATCCAACGGATATTTACTCCCCCCGCTTTGAAGAAAGGCTAAGTACCGCTCTTTTGCCTTTGGCGAGGCGAGAACTTGGCTGTTCAACGCCATCGCAGCGCTCAAGCCCGTTGCATATTGATACACATAAAAATTGTAATAAAAATGGGGAATGCGCGCCCACTCAATTTCCAACTCAGGATCGATCACAAGATCCTTACCATAGTAATCTCGGTTGAGCTGTACATACGTCTGCTTTAAAAGCGTCGGAGTCAAAGGAACTCCATCTTCTGCCCATTTATGCAACTGCAACTCAAACTCAGCAAACATCGTTTGCCGAAAAATCGTCCCCCGAATCCTCTCAATTTCGTCATTGATGAGGTAGGCCAATTCTTGTTTATTTTTTGTGTTTTCTTTCATCCATTTAAGCAATAAGATCTCATTGAAAGTAGAGGCTACTTCAGCTACAAAAATCGAATATTGGGAATAGATATACGGCTGATTTTTGCGGCTTAAATAACTATGCATGCTGTGACCTGCTTCATGCGCAAGGGTTGTCACATCGCCAAAATTCCCATGATAATTCATCAAAATATACGGCATGCTGTCATAACATCCGCTAGAATACGCGCCGCTTCTTTTGCCTTTGGATTCAAAAACGTCGACCCATCGATCTTGCGTAAGCCCTTGTTTCAATGTATTTTGATATTCAGGGCCCAATGGCGCCACAGAAGACACAACGGCATTGCAACCTTCGCTGTAAGGCATCTCAATTTTAACCTCATCGACAAGCGGCGCATACAGATCGTAAATATGAATTTCGTCAAGCTTCATCTTGGCTTTGCGAAACGCAATATATTCATGCATTAGAGGAAGATTTTGCCGCACCGCAGCAATGAGATTGGTATACACGGAAGGGTTAATGGCGTGAGGATAGAGAGCCGACTCAAGACATGTTTTGAATTTGCGCGCTTTAGCCATGAATAAATGACTTTGCACCTGACCTTGAATGAGTTCGCACAGTGTATTTGCGTGCGCTTCATAACTTTTATGCAAATGGGTAAACGCCGTTTTCCTTAAATTCCGATCCGGACTTCTCAGATAGGATAAATAAGAGCCATTCGAAAGAGGATGCTCTTTTCCTTGAGAATCAACGGCAGGAGAAAAAGAGAGATCCGCATTATTCAACGCCCCAAAGGCCCGATAGGAGGTATCTAATGCATTTCCGCTTAAAGCAACCATTTCTTCGAGCTCCGGAGAAAGGGTGTGCGGACGCATACGCCCAATTTTTTCCAAGTAAAACTGATTTTCTCTTAAAGAGGGGTGCCCGATGAGCGCCCGATACTCTTGATCCGTCAATGTAAGAATTTCGGGCTCAACCCAAGAACTTTCAAACTGAAATGCATGGATCAGCGTCGAAATTTTCCCAAAGTCATTCTTGAACAGATCATTGCCAAGATCCTCATCCATCCGAAGATGGGCATAGGTATGAAGCTTTGAAAGCTTCCGATCCAACCCAAAATAAAGAGTAAAAAATGAAGCGGCTACAACAGGATCTTTCAACTTCCCCTGATAGGATTTTAGCTGGGGAAAATGGGGAGAACTCTTATTTTCTTGCACCGCCAAAAATTCTTCCTCCCAAACCGAAGGATCTGCATAAAGAGCAGAGACATTCCAACGCTCATTTCCAGAGATCTGTTCACGCAACTGAGTCATTATATCTTCCTTATTTTCAATGATTTGTGAATTAACCGGCTCGGAGATTAGCAATCTCGACCCATGTTTGCTAAATCTGTTTGCAGAAAAAACCATCATGCGGTATAGTCCTTCTTAGATTTTATATTAAACAACCTCCGCCTAAAGGCCCAAAAAACCCTTTAAAGCGGATCAAAGTAAAAAATGGAGATGATAACGTATGCTCAAACAAGCTGCAAAGAAAATCACACTCAAGCCTCTTGGGAACCGCGTCCTCGTTCAGCGATTAGAACCTGAAGAAAAAATGAAAGGGGGCATCATCCTTCCGGATAGCGCAAAGAAAAAACAAGAAAGTGCAAAAGTTGTAGCTATTGGATCAGGAAAAAAGCTCGATGACGGAACCTCTCTTCCTATACCTGTGAAAGTAGGCGACGTGATCTTGATGGATAAATACTCAGGACAAGAAGTAAGCATCGACGATGAGGAATATATGATCCTCAAGGCCGACGATATCATTGCAATCATTGAAGAGTAAGGATAACAACCATGGCACCAAAAAACATTAAATTTAAAGAAGATGCTCGTCAGAAAATTTTCAAAGGCGTTCGCACTTTAGCATCCGCCGTAAAAGTCACTCTCGGACCCAAAGGGCGAAACGTAGTCATTGATTCCAAGTTCGGATCACCTAAAATCACAAAAGACGGCGTGACCGTTGCGAAAGAAATCGAACTCGAAGACAGACACGAGAATATGGGCGCGCAGATGGTGAAAGAAGTGGCTAGCAAAACCGCGGAAATGGCGGGAGACGGGACCACGACAGCCACTGTTCTTGCAGAAGCGATCTATAGCGAAGGCCTTCGCAACGTGACTGCCGGAGCCAATCCTATGGAGATCAAAAAAGGGATTGAACTTGCTGTGGGTGCAGCCCTTGCTGAACTTAAAACTTTGAGCAAACCGATTAAGGACACAAAAGAAATCGAGCAAGTAGCGACGATCTCCGCAAACGGCGACGCCGAAATCGGGGCGATCATTGCAAAAGCGATGGAAAAAGTGGGCAAAGACGGAACAATTACCGTTGAGGAAGCAAAGGGTTTTGAAACCACCCTCGAAGTTGTCGAAGGGATGAGTTTTGATCGCGGCTACACATCGGCTTATTTCGTAACCAACGCAGAGACTCTCGTGTGCGAATACGAAAATGCGTATGTCTTGATTTACGAGAAAAAAATCTCTTCTATGAAAGAGTTTCTGCCCATCTTGCAAGTGGTTGCAGAATCGGGCAAACCCCTTCTCATCATCGCAGAAGATGTCGATGGAGAAGCGCTCGCAACGCTCGTGGTCAATAGACTGAGAGCGGGTCTCAAAGTGGTGGCAGTAAAAGCTCCGGGCTTTGGCGACAGACGCAAAGCGATGCTTGAAGATATCGCGATTTTAACAGGCGGACAGTTCATTAGCGAAGAGCTAGGACTTCAGCTGGATAAAGTCACAATCGATATGCTCGGCAAAGTGAAAAAAGCGATCATCAAAAAAGACGATACAACGTTGATCGATGGAGCCGGAAACAAAAAAGCAATCCAAGATCGAGTGGCTCTTCTCAAACGACAAATCGCAGAAGCAACATCTGATTACGACAAAGAAAAACTCCAAGAAAGGCTGGCTAAATTGTCCGGCGGAGTGGGCGTAATCCGCGTAGGCGCTGCGACAGAAGTCGAGATGAAAGAGAAAAAAGATCGAGTGGATGATGCAAAAGAAGCGACAAAAGCGGCAGTCGAAGAAGGAATTGTCCCCGGCGGCGGCACGGCGCTCATCCGATGCCTCCCCACTTTGGAGAAACTCATCGCAACACTCTCAGGAGATATCAAAATCGGTGCGGAAATCATCTACCGAGCTTTGAGCTATCCTTTAAGACAAATCGCTGAGAACGCAGGGAAAGAAGGCTCTATTGTCGTACAAAAAGTTTTGTCTATGAAACAAAACGAAGGATACGATGCAAGAGAAGATGTATATGGGAACTTAATTGAAAAAGGAATCGTCGACCCGACAAAAGTCGTCCGTTGCGCTCTCCAGTTCTCCTCTTCAATTGCAGGGCTTCTCCTCACAACAGAGGCGATCATCACAGAAGAGGTCCAAGAGAAACCGGCAGCCGTTCCGTCCGGTGGAGACATGGACTACTAATCCCCCAAAGGGCTCAAGAAATTTCTTGAGCCCTTTTCTAATTAACATTACTAATTGAATTAATAAAAACAAGGATTATACTATAGATTAAAAAAGGAGAATTACCATGTCAACAACCCTTACTATAGGTCTTCCTGAAGATGCGATCTTGTCTCAAGTATATGATCCCAATGGAAATCCAACCCACGTCAATTTAACCCTCAACACAACAGATATTGCGTTTATGGCTCGGTTTCTCCTTAATGGGATTCCCGAAGGACAAAAATCTGGCATCTCGTTAGAACTTAAAGAAAAGATTGCAAACGCGGCGGGGCTAAAATATGTATATAG